>NZ_JBSXMU010000097.1:0-12860 GCF_054073225.1 Teichococcus aerofrigidensis | reverse complement strand
CCCGCCAGGCCGAGGCCCGCCTCGCCGCCGCCCGGGCGAGCCGGGAGGAGCTGGCGGCGCGGCTGGCGCAGGCGCGCCTCCTCGCCCCGGCCGATGGCATCGTCCTGCGCCGCGCCGTGCTGCCGGGCACCGTGCTCACCGCCGGCCAGGAGATGTTCCGCCTGCTGCGCGAGGGCCGGCTGGAGCTGGACGCGCGGGTGCCGGAGCTGGATCTCTCGCAGGTCCGTCCCGGCCAGGCCGTCCGTATCCGCCATGGCGAGCGCCTCGTCGAGGGCAGGGTCCGGGCCGTGGCGCCCGGCGTCGCGCCGGAGAGCCGGCTCGGCACCGTGCATGTCGCCCTGGGCCCGGATGCGGGGCTGCGGCCGGGCATGTTCGCCCGCGCCGAGATTGGGGCGGGGGCGCGGGACTGGCCGGCGGTGCCGCACGAGGCCGTGGTGTTCCGCGATGGCGGGCCGGTCGCCTTCGTGCTGGAAGGCGAGCAGGTCCGGCTGCGCCGCCTCGCCACCGGCCCGCGGGACGGGGGATGGATCGCCGTGGAAAGCGGCCTGGCCGCGGGCGAGCGCGTCGTCGTGCGTGGCGCCGGCTTCCTCGCCGATGGCGACCGCGTGCGCAGCGCCGGGACGGACTGAGCCATGCCCCGCTCCCCGCAGGACCCCGGCCACCGCAACATCTCGGCCTGGGCGATCCGCAATCCGGTGGCCACGGCCGTTCTCTTCCTGCTGCTCACCATCGCCGGGCTCGCCAGCTATCCGCTGCTGCGGATCAACAACACGCCCGATCTAGACCTGCCGGTGGTGATCGTCACCGTCGCGCAGCCGGGCGCGGCGCCCAGCGAGCTGGAGACCCAGGTGACGCGCCGGGTGGAGGACGCCATCGCCGGCCTCGGCGATGTGCGGCACATCATCTCCACCGTCGTCGACGGCGCCTCCACGACCGCCGTGGAATTCGCCCTCGGCAAGAACATCGACCGCGCCACCAACGATGTGCGCGACCGCATCGCCCGCATCCGCGCCGACCTGCCGGCGGAGATCCGCGATCCCGTCATCTCGCGCCTGGAAGCGACCGGCGGCGCCATCCTGACCTACACGGTCGCCGCGCCGCAGATGTCGCCGGCGGCGCTGAGCTGGTTCGTCGAGGACGTCGTCGCGAAGTCGCTGCTCTCGGTGCGCGGCGTGGCCGAGATCAACCGCGTCGGCGGCGTCGAGCGCGAGATCCGCGTCGCGCTGCGGCCGGACCGCATGCTGGCGCTCGGCATCACGGCGGCGCAGGTGAACGAGCAGCTGCGCGCGCTCAACCTCGACCTGCCCGGCGGGCGCGGCACGCTGGGCGGCGAGGAGCAGACGATCCGCACGCTCGGCGCGGCGCAGAGCGTCGAGGCCCTGCGGGCGCGCAGCATCGTGCTGCCGAACGGCCGCGCCGCCCGGCTGGAGGAGCTGGCGGTGGTCAGTGACGGCACCGCCGAGGTGCGCACGGCCGCCCGCCTCGACGGCCGGCCGGTGATCGCCTTCGAGGTGGTGCGCACGCGCGGCTCCTCGGAGGTCGCGGTGGCCGAGCAGGTGGCGGCGCGCGTGGCGGAGCTGGAGGCCGCCCATCCCGGCGTCGCCATGACACGCGTCGCCTCCACGGTCGAGTTCGTCCTGGCCGGCTATCATGCGGCGCTGGAGGCGCTGGCGGTGGGCGCGCTGCTCGCCATGCTGGTGGTCTGGGTCTTCCTGCGCGACTGGCGCGCCACCTGGATCGCCGCCATCGCCATGCCGCTCTCGCTGATCCCGACCTTCGCGGTGATGTGGGCGGCGGGCTTCTCGCTCAACAACGTCACCCTGCTCGGCCTGACGCTGGTGGTCGGCGTGCTGGTGGATGACGCCATCGTCGAGATCGAGAACATCGTCCGCCATCTGCGCGCGCATCCCGGGCGCGGCGTGATGCGCGCGGCCTTCGACGCCTCGGACGAGATCGGCCTCGCCGTCATCGCCACCACCGCCACCATCCTGGCGGTCTTCGTGCCGGTGGCCTTCATGCCCGGCATCCCGGGTCAGTTCTTCCGCGAGTTCGGCCTCACCGTCGCCGCCGCCGTCGCCTTCTCCCTGGTGGTGGCGCGGCTGCTCACGCCGCTGCTCGGCGCCTACTTCCTGAGCGAGCGGCCCTCCGGCCAGGCCCAGGCCGAGGATGCCCAGGGGGATGCCCGGGGGGATGCCCAGGGCCCGTTCGGCCGGCGCTACATGGCGCTGCTGCTCTGGTGCCTGCGGCATCGGCTGGTGACGGTGCTGGCCGGCATCGGCTTCCTCGCCGTCTCGCTGGCCCTGCTGCCCCTCATCCCGCAGGACTTCGTGCCCGGTGCCGATCGCAGCCGCTCCTCCATCGCCATCGAGCTGCCGCCCGGCGCGACGCTGGCCGAGACCGACGCGGTCGTGCGGGAGGCGACCGCGCTGCTGCGGGCGCGGCCGGAGGTCCGCACGGTCTTCGCCTCGCTCGGCACCGTCAGCAGCGGCGAGGGCGTCATCGGCACCAGCACCCATGCCGGCGACCCCCGCCAGGCCAACCTCACCGTCGGGCTGGTGCCGCCCGGGCAGCGCCGCCTGACGCAGCAGCAGTTCGAGACCGCGATGCGCCCCCTGCTGGAGGGCCTGCCGGGCGCGCGGGTCCGCTTCGGCGCCGACGGGCAGAGCGGCTCGCGCCTGCAGGTCACGCTGGTCGGCGAGGATGCGGCGGCGCTGGACGCCACGGCACGGCGGCTGGAGGCCGAGATGCGCGGCCTGCCGCAGCTCTCCGGCGCGCGCTCCACCGCCAGCCTGGCGCGGCCTGAACTGCAGATCCTGCCGATCGAGGGGCGGCTCGCCGATGCCGGCGTCTCGGTCGCGGCCCTGGCCGCCACGGCGCGCATCGCGACAACCGGAGACATCGACCAGAACCTGGCGCGCTTCAACCTGCCCGAGCGGCAGATCCCGATCCGCGTCATGCTGGACGAGCCGGCGCGCGGCGAGCTGGAGCGGCTGCGCGCGCTGCGGGTCGAAGGGCGCGGCGGCATGACCGTGCCGCTCGGCGCCGTGGCCGAGATCCGCCACGGGGCGGGGCCGGCCCAGATCGACCGCCTCGACCGCGTGCGCAAGGTCACGGTGGAGGCGGAGCTCGGCGGCCTGCCGCTCGGCGCCGCCAACGCGCTGGTCGATGCGCTGCCGGTGATGCGGGACCTGCCGCCCGGCGTGCGCCGCCAGGCGGTGGGCGACAGCGAGGTGATGCGCGAGCTGTTCGAGGGCTTCGCCTATGCCCTCGGCGCCGGCGTGCTGATGGTCTATCTGGTGCTGGTGCTGCTCTTCGGCGGCTTCCTGCAGCCGGCGACGATCATGTCGGCCCTGCCGCTCTCCCTCGGTGGCGCGCTGCTCGCCCTGCTCCTGGCGCAGAAGTCGCTCGGCGTCTCGGCGGTGATCGGCGTGCTGATGCTGATGGGCATCGTCGCCAAGAACTCCATCCTGCTGGTGGAATACGCCGTCCTGGCGCGGCGGGAGCGCGGCCTCGGGCGTGACGCGGCGATCGTCGAGGCGGCGCGCAAGCGGGCACGGCCGATCGTCATGACCACCATCGCCATGTGCGCCGGCATGGCGCATATCGCCAGCGGCATCGGCGCCGACAACGAGTTCCGCGCGCCGATGGCGCTGGTGGTGATCGGCGGGCTGCTCACCTCGACCCTGCTGAGCCTGGTCTTCGTGCCGGTGGCCTACTCCTACATGGACGGGCTGGAGCGGCGGCTCGCCGGATGGCTGGGGCGCGGCCTGCTGGCGGAACGCGCGCAGGCCGGGCGCGGCGCCGCGCCGCCCGGGGCCGCCCCGGAGGCCTGACGCCGCTCTCTCCCGGAGGGGAGGAGAAGGCCGGTGGCGCTCAGCCCCGCAGCGCCGCCACGAAGGCCGCGGCGCGCGCCGCCACCTGCTCCGGCGCGTCGCCCGGCCTGTAGAGCGCCGAGCCAAGCCCGAAGCCGGCGGCGCCGGCCTCCAGGAAGGGCGCCATCCCTTCCGGCGTGATGCCGCCCACGGGCAGGAAGGCGGTCCCGGCCGGGAAGACGCTGCGCCAGGCCTTGAGCACGGCGGGGCCCAGCGCCTCGGCGGGGAACAGCTTCAGCGCGTCGGCACCGTTCGCCAGGGCGGCGAAGCCCTCGGTCGGGGTCGCGACGCCGGGGGCGCAGAACAGGCCGGCCTGCTTCGCCGCGCGCACCACGGCGGGATCGCCGTGCGGCATGACGATCAGCCGCCCGCCCGCCGCGGCGACCTCGGCCACGGCGGCGGGACTGGTCACCGTGCCGGCCCCGATCAGGGCCCGGTCGCCGAAGGCCTCCTGCAGCCGGCGGATGCTCTCCAGCGGCCGGGGCGAGTTCAGCGGCACCTCGATGATGGCGAATCCCGCCCGCACCAACGCCTCGCCGACCGGGACCGCCTCCTCCGGCCGCAGGCCGCGCAGGATGGCGATCAGGGGCAGGCGTTCGAGATGACCGCGGAACATGGCTCCCTCCTCAGCGGGTCAGCAGGCCGGCGGCGCGGGCGACGCGCAGCAGGCCGGCGATGGTGGCACCCTCGAGCCAGCGTGGCTCCGCCGACCCGAACAGGGCGAGCGCGCGCCGGTAGCGCGCGCAGAGCGCATCCTCGCCGATCAACGTGATCCGGGGCGGTGCGCCGCCGGCGAGGCCGCAACGCAGCTCCTCGCCGATCAGCAGGCCGGAGAGATAGTCCAGGCTTTCGGCGGCGCCGAGGCGTTCCGCCAGGACCAGCGCACGGGCCGAGAAGAGCAGCGGCGCCAGCCCCTCGCCCCCCTCCCGCACCGCGGCCACGCCACGGTCGAAGGCGCGGGCGGCCTCCTCGGGCGCCGCCGCCGCGGCGCCCTGGGCCGGGCGGCCCAGGATGGAATGGCCCCGCAGCACCGAGAACAGCTCGCCGGTCATGAAGGTGCGGAAGGAGCGGATGCGCCCGTCCTCCACCCTCACCCACTTGCTATGCGTGCCGGGCAGGACCAGCAGGGCGGAGGCGGCCATCTCGGGATGCAGCGCCAGCGCCCCCGCCACCTGGGTCTCCTCCCCGCGCATGACGTCCGGCAGGGCGTCGAAGCGGGCGACGCCGGGGATCACATGCAGCGCGCCGCCTCCGGTTAACGGCACGCGGGTCAGGGCGCCTGCCAGATCCTCCGGCCCCGCGGGGCATTCGCGATAGGGCGCCTCGCGCCAGCCCTGGGCGCTGCCCACCATGCCGGCGGCGAGGGCGGGAAGCTCCGGATGGTCGGCCCGCCAGTCGCCCGCGATCGCCGCGAAGGCCGCCGGGAAGCCGCCCTCCGGCAACTGCATGATGCCGTGCGGCGCGGCGCGCGTGGCCAGCACCCCGCCCCCGGCATCGAGCAGCCAGGCGCGCAACGCGGTGGTGCCCCAGTCGAGGCCGATCAACGCCGCCCCGGCCCGGGCCTCGGTTCCAGCCATGGCGCCCCTCCCCTGCGCCCGCCTCAAGGGCGGGACGGCTCCGTCTTGCAACGCTCGAAGACGTAGAGCAGGCCGTGATCGCGCGCCAGGGCCGGCTCGGCGCGGAGGCCGGCGCCGCTGATGGTCAGGGGGGCGTGGAAGCCCTGGAAGCCAGCACGGCCGGACCGTCCGGCGCCGGCCTCGAGCTGGCCGCACAGGGCGCGATTCCCGTCCCGGTCCTCCACCACCCTCAGATGCCGGAAACGGACGGTGCCGGGCAGTCGCGCCGCGACGGCCTTCTGGTAGCGCCGGATCTCCTCCGGCGCCACGGTGACCCGGGACAGACGGGGCGCGGGCGCGGGCGCGGGCGGCGGCGGCTCCGGCGGCGCGGCGCAGGCGGACAGCAGTGCCAGGAGGGCCAGGAAGCGGGCCCGCCGCAGCATCATTCAGCCCGCATCCGGCGTTCGCGGAACCGGGATGAAGGGACAGTGCGGGGCATGTCGGTCGATCCAGGCCAGGAGGGCTGAGGCCGGCCTATGCCGGCCCTCGCTGTTCTATAGGACGTTCCGCGCACGGGTGAGAAGGGTGATGCCGGTCACACGGCGAGGCTGAAGCCGCCCCCGCCGCCCTGGCGGAAGGCATCGAAGACCGAGGCCACCAGCCGCACGAAGGGCCGCCCGGCGGCTGTCATCGCGAGGCGGCGGCCACTCAGTGTCAGCAGCCCCGCGGCGACATAGGGGCGCAGCAGCGCCAGCTCGTCGGCGAAGCCGGCGCGCGGCGCGACGCTGTCCAGATCCACCCGGAAGTTGCACATCAGGTGCTCGATGATCGTCGCGCGCTGCTGCGCATCGGCATCCAGGGGGCAGCCGCGCTGCGTCGCCAGCCGGCCGGCCCGCACCCGCCGGACATAGTCGGGGACATCGGCGACGTTCTGCGCGTAGCCATCCGCCAGGCGGGAGACGCTGGAGGCGCCGAAGCCGATCAGGATCGGCCGGTCGTCATCGGTATAGCCCTGGAAGTTGCGGTGAAGCCGCCCCGCCCGGGCGGCGGCGGCCAGCGGGTCCTCCGGCCGGGCGAAATGGTCGATGCCGATCGGCACGTAGCCGCCCATGACCATGAGGTCGGCGATCAGCCTCGCCTGCTCGAAGCGCTGGCCGCTGTCGGGCAGGATGCTGGCGTCGATGAGCTTCTGGTTGGCGCGGCGTCCCGGCAGGTGCGCGTAGCCGTAGCAGGCGATCCGCGCGGGATCGAGCGCGATCACCGCCTCGCAGCTGCGGCGCAGGGTCTCCGTCGTCTGCCGCGGAAGGCCGTAGATCAGGTCGAAGTTGATGCGGGCGAGGCCGGCGCCGCGCAGCGCCGCGACCGCCGCGCGCACCGTCTCCTCCGGCTGAACGCGGCCGATCGCCTTCTGCACCTCGGGGTCGAGATCCTGCACGCCGAGGCTGACACGGTTCACCCCGAGCGCCGCGAGCTGCGCCGCCAGGTCGGCATCGACATGCCGGGGGTCCAGCTCGATGGCGTGTTCCATCTCCGGCAGCGGATCGAAGTGGCGGTGCAGGCAGGCCAGCACGGAACCCAGCCCCTCGCCGCCGAGGATCGAGGGCGTGCCGCCGCCCCAGGCGATGCGCGCCACCCGCAGGCGCCCGGGCAGGTGCCGCGCCACCAGCGCGATCTCCTCCTCCAGCGCCTCGCGGTAGCCCGTGATGACCTCGTCGCGCCGGACGAGCTTGGTGTGGCAGCCGCAGTAATGGCAGATCTGCCGGCAGTAGGGCACGTGCAGGTAGAGGGAGACGCTGTCCTCGCAGTCGAGGCGGCGCAGCCAGCGGAGATGATCCTCGGGCGCCACGGCGACGAAGTCGGCCGCCGTGGGATAGGAGGTGTAGCGCGGCACCGCGATCGCGGCGAGGCGGCGGATCTGCTCCTGGCCGATCATGATGCCCCGTCCTCGCTGGCGAGCGGCACGCTCTGGCGCCGGTCCTCGCGCATCTCGAACCACATGGCGTTGAGGATGGCGAAGGCGCAGGCCAGGCCGACGCCGAGGATCCAGGAGAAATACCACATGTCGCGCGCTCCTCAGTAGGCGTTCGGGTTGCGGCCGATGCTCTCGGCATTCACCGTGCCGCGCATCACGCGGTAGACCCAGGCGGTGTAGGCCAGGATGATCGGCATGAAGACGAGCGTGGCGCCGAGCATGATGAACAGCGTCAGATGGCTCGACGAGGCGTCCCACACCGTCAGGCTCACATCGGGGTCGATGTTGCTCGGCATCAGGAAGGGAAACAGCGACAGGCCGGCGGTGGAGACGATGCCGAAGATGCCGAGAGCCGCCGCCAGGATGGCCGCGACGCGGGCGCGCCCCAGCAGCGCCACCGCCGCCAGCAGCGGCATGGCGAAGCCCAGCGCCGGCGCCGTCCACATCCAGGGATGCGCGGCGTAGTTGTTCATCCAGGCGCCGGCCTCGGTGACGACGGTCTTGCCCAGCGGATTGGAGGGGCCGACGGTCGAGGGCAGCGAGGCGATCACGTAGCCATCGATGCCGTAGGCGACCCAGACGCCGCCCAGGGCGAAGATCACCGCGGTGGCCAGGCCGGCGATGGCGCCGAGGCCGCGGGCGCGGTCGGCGAGGTCGCCCTCCGTCCGGGCGGCGATGACGGCGGCGCCAAGCGTCACCATCATGCCGAGGCTCACCAGCCCGGCGAGCAGCGGGAAGGGCCGCAGCAGGCCGAAGAAGTTGCCGGCGTAGGAGGGCCGCAGGGTGGCATCGAGGCCGAAGGGCACGCCGAGCAGGATATTCCCGACGGCGACGCCGAAGATCAGCGCCGGCACGAAACCGCCGATGAACAGCGCCCAGTCCCAGGTGGCGCGCCAGCGCGGATCGGCCACCTTGCCGCGGAACTTGAAGCCCACGGGCCGCAGGATCAGCGCCAGCAGAATGGCGATCATCGCCAGGTAGAAGCCGGAGAAGGAGGCGGCGTAGAGCGCCGGCCAGGCGGCGAAGATGGCGCCGCCGCCGAGCACCAGCCAGACCTGGTTGCCCTCCCAGGTCGGGCCCACGAGGTTCAGCAGCACGCGCCGCTCGGCATCGGTCCGGGCGACGGCGGGCAGCAGCGCGCCGACGCCCAGATCCTGGCCGCCCATGATGGCGAAGCCGATGAGCAGGACGCCGAGCAGCGCCCACCAGATCAGCCGCAGGGTTTCATAGTCGAGGGGGATGGCATGCATGATGGCTTGCTCCGCGATGGGCGGCTCAGTGGTCGGGATGGGCGGCGGCGCCCGCGGGGATGCGTCCGTTGCCGCCCGGCGCGCCTTCCAGCGCGATTTGCGCGGACGGGCCGGCCTTGATGACCTTCAGCATCAGCAGCACCATGACGACGGCGAGCGCGGTGTAGACGACGAGGAAGAAGGTCAGGCTGATGGCCAGGTCGACCAGCGTCAGGCCGGAGGCGGCGTAGAAGGTCGGCAGCACGCCCTCGACCGCCCAGGGCTGACGGCCGTATTCGGCGATGAACCAGCCGGCCTCGATCGCCACCCAGGGCAGCGGCAGGCTGAACAGCGCGATCCAGTTGAAGGTGCGGCTGTCGCCCAGCTGGTGGCGGCAGGAGAGCCAGAAGGCGATGGCGAAGTAGAGGATGAAGTAGAACCCGCAGGCCACCATGATGCGGAAGCTCCAGAACAGCGGCGCCACGCCCGGCACCGTGTCGAAGGCGGCCTGGGTGATCTCCTCGCCGGTGGCGTTGCCGATGTCCTGGCGGTAGCGCTTCAGCAGCAGCGCGTAGCCGAGATCCCTCCAATGCGCCTCGAAGATCGCGCGCGCGGTCTGGTCGGTGCCGTCGGCGCGGATCCTCTCGAGCGCCTCATAGGCGATCTGGCCGTTGCGGATGCGCTCGCCCGCGCGCTGCACCAGCTCCAGGATGCCCGGGATCTCGCCGCTGATCGAGCGCGTCGCGATCAGGCCCAGCGCATAGGGGACCTTGACCTCGAAGCTGTTCTCCTGGTCGCCCGGGATGGCGAAGAGGCTGAAGCCCGCAGGGGCCGGCTCGGTGTGCCACATCGCCTCGATGGCGGCGAGCTTCATCTTCTGATGCTCGGTCGCCGCATAGCCGCTCTCGTCGCCCAGCACGACGACCGACAGGGCCGAGGCGAGGCCAAAGCTCGCCGCCACCGCCATCGAGCGCCGCGCCAGCGCGACATGGCGCCGGGTCAGCAGGAACCAGGCGCTGACCGCCATGACGAACATCGCTCCGGTCACGTAGCCGGCGCTGACGGTGTGCACGAACTTCGCCTGCGCCACCGGATTGAAGATCACCGCCATGAAGTCGGTGATCTCCATCCGCATCGTGTCGGGGTTGAAGACGGCGCCGACGGGGTTCTGCATCCAGCCATTGGCGATGAGGATCCACAGCGCCGAGAAGTTGGCGCCGAGGGCCACCAGCCATGTCACGCAGAGATGGCCGACGCGCGAGAGGCGGTCCCAGCCGAAGAAGAACAGGCCGATGAAGGTGGCCTCGAGGAAGAAGGCCATCAGCCCTTCGATGGCCAGCGGCGCGCCGAAGATGTCGCCGACATAGTGGCTGTAGTAGCTCCAGTTCATGCCGAACTGGAATTCCATCACGATGCCGGTGGCGACGCCCATGGCGAAGTTGATGCCGAAGAGCGTGCCCCAGAACAGCGTCATCCGGCGCCAGATCTCCCGGCCCGTCATGACGTAGACGCTTTCCATGATGGCCATCAGGAAGGAGAGGCCGAGCGTCAGGGGTACGAAGAGGAAGTGATACATCGCGGTCGCCGCGAACTGCAGCCGTGAGAGATCCACGACGGTCATGTCGATCATGGCAGGCACCTTGTCGGTCTCCGGCGGGGTGCCGGCATGGTCGGACCCTACGCCCCCGCCCCGCCCGCCGCCTTGATCCTGATCAAGGCGGCGGCCAGGCGGGCGGGCTATGCCGGGACACCCGTCATGGCAGGAGGACCGCATGCCCGAGACCGAGACCTCCGCCGCGGCCCTGAAACCCGCGGCCGACCGCGCCATCGGGCGCTGGCTGACGGGGCTGCGGCGCCAGGCCGGCGCGGCCCTGCCGCTGGCGGTGCTGGCACCCCTGCTGGGCGGCGGCCTGCTGGTGCTGCAGGCCTGGCTGCTCGCCACCGTGCTGGACCACGCCATCGCGGGCGGCGCGGCGGCGGAGGCGCTGCTGCCCGGCCTGCTCTCGATCGGCGCGCTGATCGCGGCGCGGGCCCTGCTCAGCGGCATCGGCGAGGCGGCGGGCGCCCGCGCGGCCGAGCGGATCAAGCTGGCGCTGCGCCGCCGCCTCTTCGCCGATCTGCTGGCCCGCCGCCCCGACTGGACCGCCGCCCGCTCTTCCGGCGCGCTGGCGGCCGCCCTGGTGGAGCAGGTGGAGGCGCTGGACGGCTTCTTCTCCCGCTTCCTGCCCGCCATGGTGCAGGCCGCCCTGCTGCCCCTCGCCTTCGCCGTCGTCATCCTGCCGGTGGACTGGGTGGCGGGACTGCTCTTCCTGCTGACGGCGCCGCTGGTGCCGCTGTTCATGGCCCTGGTCGGCTGGGGGGCCGAGGCGGCCAGCCGCCGCCAGGCCCAGGCTTTCGCCCGCCTGTCCGGCTACTTCGCCGACCGCCTGCGCGGCCTGGTCACGCTGCGGCTCTTCGGCCGGGCGGAGGCCGAGACCGCGGCGGTGCGCGACGCCGCCGAGGCCCTGCGGCAGCGCAGCCTGGCGGTGCTCCGCATCGCCTTCCTCTCCTCCGCCGTGCTGGAGCTCTTCGCCGCCCTCGGCGTCGCCGGCATCGCGCTCTATGTCGGGCTGAGCTATCTCGGCCTGATCCATCTGCCCGGCACCGCGCTGACCCTGCAGACCGGCCTGTTCTGCCTGCTGATGGCACCCGAGGTGTACCAGCCGCTCCGCCTGCTGGCGGCGCACTACCACGACCGCGCCAATGCCCGCGCCGGCGCCGCGGAGATCGAGGCCGTGCTGGGCGGGCTGCCGGTCGCGTCGCGCCCGGCCACCGTCGCCGCGCCGCCCACCCGGCCAGTGGCGCCGCCGCCCCGCAGCGCCATCGCCGTCGCCATCGAGGACCTCGTGCTGGACACGCCGGATGGCGGCCGCCGCCTGCTCGACCATGCGGGGCTGCGTCTGGCCGCCGGGGGCAGCCTGGCCATCCTCGGCGCCAGCGGCATCGGCAAGTCGAGCCTGCTCGAAGCCCTGGCCGGGCTGCGGGCGGCGGAGGGCCGCATCCTGCTGGGTGGCGTTCCGCTCGAGGCGCTGGACGAGGCGAAGCTGCGCGCCCGGGTCGCGATCCTCGGCCAGCGGCCCCGCATCTTCCAGGGCAGCATCGCCGACAATCTTCGCCTGGCCCGGCCCGGCGCCTCGATGGCCGAGCTCCGCCTCGCCGCGGGCCTGGCCGATGTGCTCGGCTTCGCCGACGCGCTGCCGCAGGGGCTGGACACGCCGGTCGGCGACGGCGGGCTCGGCCTCTCGGGCGGCGAGGCGCAGCGCGTCGCCCTGGCGCGGATCTTCCTGCGCAACCCCGACATCCTGCTGCTGGACGAGCCCACCGCGCACCTCGACGCGGCGACCGAGGCCCGGGTGCTGGATGGCATCCTGCGCTTCTCCGCCGGGCGCACCCTGATCGTCGCCACCCATTCCACCGCCGTCGCCGCCCGGCTGGAGCGCGTCCTGCGCCTGGCCGGCGGCGACCTGCTGCCGGCACCCCATCCGGTCCGGCGCTTCGCCCCGGGGTCCGCCGCATGAGCAACCTGCTGTTCTTCGCGCCGCTGTTCCGCCGCCAGGCCGGCCGTCTCGGCCTGGCGCTGCTGCTGGCCATTGCCACCCTCGCCTTCGGAGCGCTGCTGCTCGGCGTCTCGGGCTGGTTCCTGACCGCGGCCTTCCTGACCACGGCCGCAGCCGGGTTCAACCTCTTCGGCCCCTCCTCCCTGGTGCGCGGCCTCTCCCTCGCCCGCATCCTCTCGCGCTACGCCGAGCGGCTGGTCGGCCACGACGCGACGCTGCGGCTGCTGGCCGAGATCCGGGCATGGCTCTTCGCCAGCCTGTTCCCACGCATCCCCTTCGCCGGTGCGGGCGCGCCGCGGCGGGGCGAGCTGGTCAGCCGCCTCACCGCCGATGTCGAGGCCCTGGACACCGCCTTCCTGACCGCGGTGATCCCCCTGGCGGGCGCCTGGGC
Organism: Teichococcus aerofrigidensis; assembly: GCF_054073225.1. Lineage (NCBI taxonomy): Bacteria > Pseudomonadati > Pseudomonadota > Alphaproteobacteria > Acetobacterales > Roseomonadaceae > Roseomonas > Teichococcus aerofrigidensis. The sequence continues at coordinate 244 of NZ_JBSXMU010000097.1, read as the reverse complement.
CCTGGGTGGCGCCACCGCGGCCCTGCTGGGCTGGCTGCTGCCCGCCGCCGCGCCCGCCTATGGCGCCGCCCTGCTGCTCTCGGCAGGGCTGCTGCCGGCCGCCCTGGCCCTGCGCTCGCGCCGCGAGGGCGGCGTGGTGGTCGAGGCCTCCGGGGTTCTGCGCAGCGCGGTGCTCGATGGCATCGAGGGCCATGCGGAGCTGATCGCCTTCAGCGCCACTGGCCGCGCCGAGGCGGCCCTGGCG
>NZ_JBSXMU010000096.1:0-13051 GCF_054073225.1 Teichococcus aerofrigidensis | reverse complement strand
GCGCCCTGTCGCGCCCAGGCCAGGCGCTGATAGCGCGCCAGATGGTCGGCCGGCGTCAGCACCGTGCCGAAGGCGGCCAGGAAGCCGGCCTCCGCACCGGCGTCCGGCGCGGCGTCCCGCCAGCCCTCGCGCAGCGTGCGGCGGGCGGCCTCCGCCTGGCCCTGGCGCTGCTGCGCCTCCGCGAGTTGGCGCACCGCCACCAGCCCGCGCGGCGGGATGCGGGCGAAGAGCCGCAGCACGGTGGAATCCTCCGCCAGCACCGGCAGCGCCTCCTCGCCGCGCAGCGTCAGGGTCTGCAGCGACGGCCAGTGCGGATTGGCCTCGGTGAAGGCCGCCACCTCCGGGGCGGTGGCGAGGCCGCGCACCTGCAGCCGCATCCAGGTGAAGAGCTTGGCGGCCAGCGGGTCCGCGCCCTCCCGGGCGATCGCCTCGGCCTCGCTCCAGCGGCCGGCCTGCGCGGCAACCATGGCGGCGCGGCCGGCGGCGCGGGCGGCCTCCGGCGCCCAGGGTTGCGCGGCCGCGGGCGTCGCCGGCAGCAGCAGCAGGGCGGGCAGCAGCGCCAGCGCGAGGGCGCGGCGGCGGGGCGGGCGGGGTGGCGCGGAGCACATGGCCGTGACCCTAGCCGATCGGCGAAACCTCTCCCAGGGGTTGCGCCCCCGCGTCGCCCCTCCGGCGCCGCACCGCTTGTGCCGCGCGGTCGGCGGCCCTAGCTTCCGGCCTTCACGGCAAGCGTCCCCCGGGAAGGAAAGTCAGGGCCGATGTTCAAGGGTTCCCTCGTTGCGTTGATCACGCCGATGACCGAGGACGGCGCGCTGGACCCGAAAGCGTTCCAGGACTTCGTCGCCTGGCAGATCGCCGAGGGCACCCAGGGGCTGGTTCCGGTCGGCACCACGGGCGAGAGCCCGACCCTGTCGCATGACGAGCATCGCCGCGTCGTCGAGCTCTGCGTCGAGGCGGCGGCGGGGCGCGTGCCGGTGATCGCCGGCACCGGCTCCAACAGCACGGCCGAGGCGATCGAGCTGACGCGCCATGCCAAGGAGGCCGGCGCCGACGCCGCCCTGGTGGTGACGCCCTACTACAACAAGCCGACGCAGGAGGGCCTCTACCTCCACTTCACCGCCATCGCCGATGCGGTGGATCTGCCGATCATCATCTACAACATCCCCCCCCGCAGCGTGATCGACATGTCGGTCGAGACCATGGCGCGGCTGGCGAAGCACCCGAACATCGTCGGCGTGAAGGACGCCACCGCCAACCTGACCCGGCCGCTGCACACGCGGCTCAGCTGCGGCACGGAATTCTGCCAGCTCTCCGGCGAGGACCACACGGCGCTCGCCTTCCGCGCCGCCGGCGGGGTGGGCTGCATCAGCGTCAGCGGCAATGTCGCGCCGCGCCTCTGCGCCGAGATGCACGCGGCCTGGGAGGCCGGGCGCATCGAGGAGGCGATGGCGATCCAGGACCGTCTGACGCCGCTGCACGATGCCATGTTCTGCGAGACCTCGCCGGGTCCGGTGAAGTACGCCGCCAGCCTGCTCGCCAAGTCCAGCGCGCATTGCCGCCTGCCGATGGCGCCGGTGGCCGAGAGCACCCGCGCCCGGGTGAAGGCGGCCATGGTGCAGGCCGGCCTGCTGAACTGAGCCGCCGGCCGCGCCCCCGCCCGGGCGGCGCTTCCTGAAACCGCCGCGGGGGAGGGGTGTTTCCCCGGTCCCGCGGGACCGCCGGCAGCGCCAGGCCGCTGCGGGCCGAGAAATGAGACGACCATGGCCGAGCCCCGCAAGAAAGCGCTGATCTCGCACGGCACCGCCGCGCAGAACCGCAAGGCGCGCTTCGACTACAAGATCGGCGAGACCTTCGAGGCCGGCCTGGTCCTGGTGGGGCCGGAGGTGAAGTCGCTGCGCGCCGGCCGCGCCGCCCTGGCCGATGCCTGGGCCGGCGAGCGGGACGGCGAGATCTGGCTGTTCAACAGCTACATCCCGGAATGGCAGGCCGGCAGCTACGTCGCCAAGTTCGAGCCGCGCCGGCCGCGCAAACTGCTACTGAAGAAAAAGCAGGTGCGGCAGCTGACCGGAGCGGTGACGCGCGAGGGCGTCACCCTGGTGCCACTCGAGATCCTGTTCAACGAACGCGGCATCGCCAAGGTCGTGATCGGCCTCGGCGAGGGCAAGAACAAGGCCGACAAGCGGCAGAGCATCGCCGCGCGGGACTGGCAGCGCGACAAGGCGCGGCTGATGCGCGAGAAGGGCTAGGCCCCGCCACCCGGCACGCCTCTCTGGACCGACGTGCCTGGACTGGCGCGCCTTCCTTGAAAGGCCCGCGCGCTTCCCCATCTGCACGGCCTTCCCGAGGTCTGCCGGAGGCAAGCGGATGGCGAACGGATGGGCTCCGGATGGCGGCGTCCAGGACCAGATCGAGGACACCGTCACGGAGGGCGTGCTGCGGGCCCGGGCGCGCATTCCGGCCGGCCCGGCCCTCGAGCACTGCCTGGAATGCGGCGAGGAGATCCCGGAGGCGCGGCGCCGCGCGCTGCCCGGCGCGCGCACCTGCATCGCCTGCCAGTCGGCGCTGGACCGGCGGCCGCAGAGCTTCGGCATCAACCGTCGCGGCAGCAAGGACAGCCAGCTCCGCTGAGCCTTCTTGCGGGTGGCCTCCAAGGGGGAGATCAGGCGGGGTGCCGCTCCGCCACCTCCACCTCCGCCGCGCCGGAGGGGCGCGGTGGCAGCCGCCGCAGCAGGAAGAGCATGATGCCCATGGCCGGCAGGGCCGCCGCCGTGGTCAGCAGGAAGAAGCCGGGCCAGCCCAGCCGCTCGGCCAGGTAGCCGCTGAACACGCCGACCGTCTTGCTCGCCACCGCCGCGAGCGAGGAGAGCAGGGCATACTGCGTGGCGGTGAAGGCGCGGTTGGTCAGCGTCGCCAGATAGGCCAGGAAGGCGCTGTCGGCCATGCCGTCGGTGAAGTTCTCGACGCCGGTCTGCAGATAGAACATCGGCATGTCGTGCCCGGCATAGGCGAGCGCCACATACATGAGGTTGGAGAGCATCTGCGCCAGCCCGGTCAGCACCAGGGCGCGGGCGGTGCCGATCCGCGCCACGATCCAGCCGCCGGCCAGCGCGCCGGCCAGGGTGGCGACCAGCCCGAAGACGCTGCCGACCTGCGCCACCTCGCTCCGGGTGAAGCCGAGCTCCGCCTGGAAGGACGGCACCATGACGCCGGCCAGGGCCTCGCCCAGCTTGAACAGCGCGACGAAGAGCAGGATCGGCAGCCAGTACCGCCGCCGCGTGAAATCGGCGAAGGGATCGATCACGGCCGAGCGCAGGCGGGCCCGCAGGCTGGCGCTGGCGGAGCGGATCCGCTCCTCCGCCCGCGGCCCCAGCCAGGTGGCCAGGAAGCCGACGCCGATCAGCGCCGCCGCATAGGCGAAGCCGCCGCTCCAGCCCCAGTGCTCGGAGAGGGTCAGCACCCCCGCGCCGGTCGCCAGCATGGCCAGGCGATAGCCCCAGACATAGAAGGCGAGGCCGAGGCCCTGGCTGCGCTCGTCGAGCACCTCGATGCGATAGGCATCGACCACGATGTCCTGGCTGGCCGAGAGGAAGGCCACGGCGATGGCCGCCAGCACGGTGGCGGTGGGCGCCACCGCGGGGTCGGTCAGCCCCATCAGCAGGATGGCGGCGGCCAGCAGCGGCTGGATCGTGGCCAGCCAGCCGCGCCGCAATCCCCAGCCGCGGAACAGCGGCGGCGCCGCGTGGTCCAGCAGCGGCGACCAGAGGAACTTCAGCGAGTAGGGCAGGCCGATCAGCGCCGTCAGGCCGATCTCGGTCAGCGAGACGCCGGATTCCGTCATCCAGCGGCGCAGGATGGCCAGGGTGAGCGGCAGCGGGGCGCCGGAAGAGAAGCCGAGCGCCAGCATGATCAGGAAGCGGCGGTCGTGGAGGATCGAGGAGAGGGTCGGGCGCATCGGCGCGCAACCTGACATGCCGGCGCCCGGGTTGAACAGCGGCGCCGGTGGGCCAGGGCCGTCAGATGGATGTCACGCAACCTTTCCGCCACCTGGCGAGCTTCTGCGCCGGATGCGGCGGAGCAGGGGGCGCGGATGATCCGGGGTGGGATGAAGGGCATGGCGGCCGGGCTGGCCTTGCTGGCGGCATCGCCGGCGGTGGCGGAGGACGGGCTGGGCTGGCAGGACGGCCTGCCGCGCCTGTCCGCCTTCGGGGGAGGCTTCACGATGCGGCCGAGCCTGCGGCTCGATGCCGATGCGGGCTCCTTCTTCGGCCAGGACGAGCCGGAGGGCTTCCGCAGCGGCGTCAACCTGCGCCGCGCCCGGCTCGGCCTGCGCGGCGCGCTGGGAGAGGCGGTCGAGTACCGCTTCACCTGGGACTTCGGCGGCTCCAGCCCGAACGACTACAGCCAGGTCTATGAGGCACAGCTCGCCTGGAAGGCGCTGGACGGGATGACGGTCCGGGCCGGCGCCTTCCAGCTCCGGCACCTGCCGGAATATGCCGGCAGCTCCTTCGAGACCCTGTTCCTGGAACGGGCGGCGATCAGCAACATCGCCGCTTCCGTGGCCTCCGGCGACACCCGCACCGCCCTCGGCCTGGAGGCGCATGGCGAGCGCTGGGTGGCCTCGGCCTATGGCACGGGCGGCGTGCTCTCGACCCGCAACGACGGGCGCCAGCGCGGGCTGGTGGGACGGGCGGCGTGGCTGGCCTTCGATGCCCCCGTGGGGGCGCTGCAGCTGGGCATGAACGGCGCGCACCAGTTCGAGCCGGGCACCTCGCCCGGGCGCAACAGCATCGGCCTCGACGACTACCCGGAGCTGCGCGTGGACAGCCGTGTCTTTCTGGACACCGGCACCATCCCCGCCGACTCCGCCTCCGCCTGGGGGCCGGAGGCCGCCGGCCGGGCGGGGCTGCTCTATGTCGAGGCGCTGTACCAGCGCGTCACGGTCGATGCCCTGTCCGGCGGTCGGCGCGACTTCTCCGGCTGGTATGTGCAGGCGGCCCTGCCGCTGCTGGGGCCGCCGCGCGAGCGGGAGGCGGACAGCGGAAGCTGGGGCCTCGGGACGGTGCCGGACTTCAACCCCGCCGCCGGAGGGTTCGGCGCGCTGGAACTGGCCGGCCGCTACAGCGAGGCCGATCTGCGGGACGGCGAGACGCGCGGCGGCCGGCAGCGGATCTGGTCGGTCGGGCTGAACTGGTTCCCGGCCGCCTGGCTGCGCCTCTCGGCACAGTACCAGAACGGCCGGATCGGGCTGGACGGGCCGGACCGCGACTTCCAGGCCATCGGCCTGCGGGCGGCCTTCGAGATGTGAGGGCCGCGCCCCGGTCCCTCCCGGCTCAGTTCATGGTCCTCAGGCCATGTTCACCATGATGGTCTTCTTGTGGGTGAAGTGCTCGAGCATGGATTCCAGGCTCGCCTCCTTGCCCAGCCCCGAGGCCTTGACGCCGCCATAGGACAGGTTGGGCTGCACCACGAGATTCTGGTTCACCTGCACCAGGCCGCTCTCGATGCGGTGGGCGAAATCCAGCGCGATCCTGAGGTTGTTGGTCCAGACGCTGGCGGCCAGGCCGAACTCGGTGTCGTTCGCCGCGGCGAGCACGGCCTCCGCCTCGTCGAAGGGGAACACCACGGTGACGGGGCCGAAGATCTCCTCGCGCACCAGCCGGCTTTCCGTGTCGAGGCCGGTGAAGATGTGCGGCTGGATGAAGAGGCCCTTGCGCAGCGCCGGGTCGGAGGGCATGGCGGAGCAGGCGCGGCCGGTGGCGCCGGCCGTGGCCTTCCCCTCCTCGATGAAGCCGCGGACCTTCTCGAACTGGCCGGGGGAGATGATGGTGCCGATATCGGTCTTCTCGTCCAGCGGGTCGCCCATCACCATGGCGTCCACGCGCTTGGCCATCTCGGCGACGAACCTCTCGTAGATCGGCCGCTCGACGAAGATGCGGCTGGCCGCCGTGCAGCTCTGGCCCTGGCGGGTGAAGCGCATCGAGGTCAGCGCGCCCTGCACGGTCTTCTCGAAGTCGCAGTCGGCGAAGACGATCATCGGCGACTTGCCGCCGAGCTCCAGCGTCACCGGGATCAGCTTCTCGGCCGCCGCGCGATAGATGATCTTGCCGGTCTCGACCGAACCGGTGAAGGTCACCTTCTTCACGAGCTTATGCTCGACCAGCGGGGCGCCGCATTCCGGCCCCTGGCCGCTCAGGATGTTGAACACGCCCGCCGGCAGCACGCGGTTCATCAGCTCGACGATGCGCAGCACCGCCAGCGGCGCCTCCTCGGCCGACTTCACGACGATGGTGTTGCCGGCGACGAGGGCGGGGGCCGCCTTCAGCGCCATCAGCATCATCGGGATGTTCCAGGGGATGATGGCGCCGACCACGCCGAGCGGCTCGCGCACGGTGATGTTCAGCACATCCGGCGCGAAGGGCACGGTCTCGCCCTTCAGCTCGCCGCCGAGGCCGCCGAAGAACTCGAAGATATCGGCGACGTTGTTGGCCTCGACCCGGCTCTCGGTGCGCAGCGCCTTGCCGGTCTCGAGCGCCACCAGCCGCGCCAGCTCCTCGACATGCTCGCGGATCAGCGCCGCCGCCTTGTGCACCAGCGCGCCGCGCTTGCGGGCGGGGACCTTCGCCCACTCCTTCTGCGCGCGCGCCGCGTCGGTCACGGCGGCCTCGACATCGGCCGCATCGCCATCGGCCGCGCGCGCCACTTCCTCGCCCGTCGCCGGATTGACCACGGCGAAGGTCCGGCCGGAGCGCGCGGGCGTATAGCGGCCGCCGATGAAGTGGTGGCCGGACAGCGCCTTGGCCAGGGCGAAGGGATCGAGCTGCGGCGCCTCGGGGGCGGTGCTGGGCTTGTCGAGCATGGCGTTGTCTCCCGCGATGGCCGGCTCCCGGGCCGGCGGAGGCCGAGACCATGGGGCGGCGGGACAAGGAGGGCAAGCCCGCCCGGCGAGGCAACCGGGCCGCGATACCCACGTTCCAGCTTCTGAGCCGAGGCCCGGAGGCGTCGGCACGAGGAGATGCCTGATGCCCCTTCTGTCCCGCCGAGCCAGCCTGGCGCTGCCCCTCGGCCTCGCCGGCCTGCTGGCCGCCTGCGCCACCCCGTCCGAACCGCTGCCGCCCGCCGACCCGACCGGCCTGGCCGACCCGGAGATGAGGGCGCTGCTCGAGAGCCTGCAGGCACTGCGGCCGAAGCCGATCGAGACCCTGAACGCGCAGGAGGCGCGGTTGCAGCCGGGCATGGCGGATGCGGTGAAGCACCGGCTTCGCGCCATCGGCCAGACCGCCATGCCGCGGCCGCTGCCGGAGGTGCGCGAGCTGCAGATCCCCGGCCCCGGCGGTCCCCTGCCGGCCCGTCTCTACGTCCCCCTGGAGGCGGCGCGCGCGGGCCAACCGGCCCGTGGCCCGCTGCCGCTGATCGTCTACTACCACGGCGGCGGCTTCGTCATCGCCGATCTCGACACCTACGACGCCTCGGCGCGTGCCCTGGCGGCGGAGGCCCAGGCGCTGGTCCTGGCCGTGCATTACCGGCAGGGGCCGGAGCACCGGTTCCCCGCCGCGCATGACGACGCCTATGCGGCCTATGCCTGGGCGCTGTCGCATGCCGGGGAGCTGGGCGCCGATCTGTCCCGCGTCGCGGTGGTGGGCGAGAGCGCCGGCGGCAACCTGGCGATCACCACCACCATGGCGGCGCGCGAGGCCCGCATGCCGTTGCCGGTGGCCATGGGCCTGATCTACCCGGTCGCCGGCACCGACATGACCACGCCCTCCTATCGCGAGATGGCGAACGCGAAGCCGCTGAACGCGGCGATGATGCAGTGGTTCATCCAGCAGTACACCAGCAGCCCGTCCGAGCTGCAGGACACGCGCCTGAACGTCTATGGCCGGGCCGAGCTGCGCGGCCTGCCCAAGGCCGTAATCATCACCGCCGAGATCGACCCGCTGCGCAGCGACGGGCAGATCCTGGGCGAGCGCCTCACCGCGAACGGCGTGCAGGTGGTGGCGCGGGACTATGCGGGCGTGACGCACGAGTTCTTCGGTGCCGACCCGCGGGTGCTGGCCAAGGCCGGGGATGCGCAGCGCTTCATGGCGGGTGAGCTGCGCTCCGCCTTCGCCCTGCCGGCGCCGGCGGTGGTGGTGCCGGTGCGCCGCCGTTCCTGAGGCGGGCGTTCCTGAGGCGAGCGTTCCTAAGACGGGCGTTCCTGAAGGCGGGGAGGGGGCCGGCGGGCCCCCTCAGCCGGCCCGCAGCCGCCGCGCCGCCTCGACGGCGAAGTAGCTCAGCACGCCATTGGCGCCGGCGCGGCGGAAGGCCAGCAGGCTCTCCATCATGGCCTTGTCATGGTCCAGCCAGCCGTTGCGGACGGCCGCCATGATCATCGCGTACTCGCCGCTGACCTGATAGGCGAAGGTGGGCACCGCGAAGCGCTCCTTCACCCGCCGGACGATGTCCAGATAGGGCATGCCGGGCTTCACCATGACCATGTCGGCGCCCTCGGCCAGGTCGAGCGCGACCTCGCGCAGCGCCTCGTCCGAATTGGCCGGGTCCATCTGGTAGGTCTTCTTGTCGCCCTTCAGCGCCCCGCCGGAGCCCACCGCGTCGCGGAAGGGGCCGTAGAAGGCGGAGGCATACTTGGCGGCGTAGGACATGATGCGGGTGTGGATCAGGCCGGCCTGGTCGAGCCGGGCGCGGATCGCCGCCACCCGGCCATCCATCATGTCCGAGGGGGCGATGACGTCGATCCCGGCCTCGGCCTGGACCAGCGCCTGCCGCGCCAGGATCCCGAGCGAGGCGTCATTGTCCACGTAGCCCTCGCGGATCACGCCATCATGGCCATGGTCGGTATAAGGGTCGAGCGCCACGTCGCCGATCAGGCCGAGATCCGGGAAATCCCGCTTCAGCCGCCGGGCGGCGCGGCACATCAGGTTCTCCGGATTGCCCGACTCCGTGCCTTCCGCGTCCTTCCGCTCCGGCGGCGTCATCGGGAAGAGGGCGACGGCCGGGATGCCGAGCTCGGCGGCGGGCCCGACGTGATCGGCCAGGCGGTCCAGCGTCACCCGCCGGACGCCCGGCATGGAGGCGACCTCCGAGACGCCGCCCTCGCCCTCCATGACGAAGATTGGCCAGATCAGGTTGTCCACCGAGAGCAGGTTCTCGGCCACCAGCCGGCGGGTCCAGGCGTCGTGCCGGTTGCGGCGGGGACGCAGCGCGGGGAAGCCCCCGCCGGGAGAGGCTGGACCTGGAGAGGCGGAGCCGGTGTGGTCCTGCCGGGCCGGATCGTACCGGGTGGGATCATGAAGGGCCATGCGCCGTCTCCGCTTCCGCGCCGCCCAGCGTCACGCGGCGGCATCGGCGCAATGAAGCACCAAGGACCCCGGGGGGCCAAGGGCAAGCCGGGACCGGGAGCCGGCCCTGGTGCGGGCGGGGCCGCCTTTCACGTCCCCTTGCGCACATGACCGGGTTGCAGCGGCGCCAGGGCGTTGCGAGTTTTCCTGTTCAACAAGCCGTGGTAACGAGCCCGCCATGAATCCGGCCGAGACCCCCATCGCCATCGGCGCCGACCATGCCGGCGTCGCCCTGAAGGACAGCCTGCGCGCCCGGCTCGAGGCGGCGGGTCATCCCGTGCTGGATTTCGGCACGCAGGGTGAGGCCAGCGTGGACTATCCGGACTTCGCCCGGCAGGTGGCCGAGGCCGTGGCCCAGAACCGCGCCGTCTTCGGCGTGCTGGTCTGCGGCACCGGCATCGGCATGGCGATCGCCGCCAACCGCCACCCCTCGGTCCGCGCCGTGGTGGTGCACGACACGACCGAGGCGCGCCTGACCCGCGCCCACAACAACGCGAACATCGCCTGCTTCGGCGCCCGCACCATGGGGCCCGAGGTGGTCGCCGATGCGCTGCAGGCCTTTCTCACCACCGCCTATGAGGGTGGCCGGCACGACCGCCGCGTCGCCAAGCTCTCCCTTCAGCCGGCCAGTTCCCTGGCCGCCCCCGGGGCCGAGGAGGCCTGACGCCGATGACCGACCTCGCCGCCGCCAGCCGCTTCTTCGCCGCCCCGCTCGCCGAGGCCGATCCCGAGATCGCCGGGCTGATCGGGCGTGAGCTGACCCGCCAGCAGGACGGGATCGAGCTGATCGCTTCCGAGAACATCGTCTCCCGCGCGGTGCTGGAGGCCCAGGGCTCGATCCTCACCAACAAGTACGCCGAGGGCCTGCCCGGCCGCCGCTACTATGGCGGCTGCGAGTTCGTCGACGAGATCGAGACCCTCGCCATCGAGCGCGCGAAGCGGCTGTTCGGCTGCGGCTTCGCCAATGTGCAGCCGCATTCCGGCGCCCAGGCGAACATGGCGGTGTTCTTCGCCTTGATGCAGCCGGGCGACACCTTCATGGGCCTCGACCTCGCCGCCGGCGGCCATCTGACGCATGGCTCGCACGTCAACTATTCGGGCAAGTGGTTCAAGGTCGCCCCCTATACGGTGAACCGCGAGAGCGGCCGCATCGAGATGGAGGAGGTGGCGCGCATCGCGCGCGAAAGCCGGCCGAAGCTGATCGTCGCCGGCGGCTCCGCCTATGCCCGCGCCTGGGATTTCGCCCGCTTCCGCCAGATCGCGGACGAGGTGGGCGCGCTCTTCATGGTGGACATGGCGCATTTCGCCGGCCTGGTGGCCGGCGGCGCGCATGACAGCCCCTTCCCGCATGCCCATGTGGTGACCACCACCACCCACAAGACGCTGCGCGGGCCCCGTGGCGGCATGATCCTGACCAATGACGAGGCGCTGGCGAAGAAGCTGAACAGCGCCGTCTTTCCCGGGCTGCAGGGCGGGCCGCTGGAGCATGTCGTCGCCGCCAAGGCGGTGGCCTTCGGCGAGGCGCTGCGCCCCGATTTCCGCGCCTATGCCAAGGCGGTGGTGGCCAATGCGCGGGCGCTGGCGGAGGAGCTGATGGCGCAGGGCGCCGGCATCGTCACCGGCGGCACCGACAACCACCTGATGCTGGTCGATCTCCGCCCGCTGGCGCTGACCGGCCGCGCGGCCGAGGCGGCGCTGGGCCGCGCCCACCTGACCTGCAACAAGAACGCCATCCCCTTCGACCCCGAGAAGCCGGCGGTCACCTCCGGCATCCGCCTCGGCAGCCCCGCCGGCACCACGCGCGGCCTCGGCGAGGCGGAGTTCCGCGAGATCGGCCGGCTGATCGGCAAGGTGCTGACGGGCCTCTCCCGCAGCAACGATCCCGAGGGCAATACCGCGATCGAGCGCGAGGTGGGCGAGCAGGTGCGCGCGCTCTGCGAGCGCTTCCCGATCTACCGGGGCTGAGCGGGCGGGGCGGGGAGCCGGGCCATGCGCTGTCCCTTCTGCGGCAGCGAGGACACGCAGGTGAAGGACAGCCGCCCGGCCGATGACGGCGCGGCGATCCGGCGCCGCCGCTCCTGCCCCTCCTGCGGTGCCCGCTTCACCACCTTCGAGCGCGTGACGCTGCGCGAGCTGACGGTGGTGAAGTCCGATCAGCGCCGCGCTCCCTTCGACCGGGACAAGCTCGCCCGCTCCATCCGGGTCGCGCTGCGCAAGCGCCCCGTGGACGAGGACCGGGTGGAGAAGATTGTCAACGGCATCCAGCGCCGCCTGGAAGCGGAGGGCGAGAGCGAGATCACCAGCCGCGCCATCGGCGAGATGGTGATGGACACGCTCAAGGAACTCGACCAGGTGGCCTATGTGCGCTTCGCCTCGGTCTATCGCAATTTCGGCGAGGCGAAGGACTTCCAGGCCTTCCTGGGCTCGCTGGACGACAAGAAGGGTTAAGCCGCCAATGGTCAGGCTGTTTCATCCCGCGGCGCTGGCCGCCGGGGCCGGCACGCCGTTCCCGGCGACGCGCGCGCCGGTCCGCATGGCGGGCATCGCCGACCGCCCGGCCCTGGCCGCGCTGGCCTTCGCCGCCTTCAGCCAGGGGCCGGCGCTGCTGCCGGCCGGCGCGCGCGGCCAGATCGACGCGGCCCGCTTCTCGGCCCTGTTCTCCGCCACCGGCCCGTTGCTGGTGGCCGAGATCGGCGATGTGCCCCTGGGCTGCGCCCTGGCCGAGGAGCCGCCGGAGGGCGGCGATGCGGGCGCGGTCGCGCGGCTGACCGGCCTCTGGGTGGCGCCGCAGGCCATGGGGCAGGGGGTCGGCTCCACCCTGCTGGCGGCGATGGAGGAGCTGCTGGCCCTGGAGGGTGCGGCGACGTTGCGCGTGCGGGTGCCGAGCGGGCATCTGCGCGCCCTCGGCCTGTTCCGCCGCCGTGGCTATGTCATGCAGGCGGCCGGCCAGCGGGCCGAGGCGGTCTCGGGCATGCCGCTGCCGCACACCATGATGGCGAAGCGGCTGCCCGCCCTCGCCCAGGTGGCATGAGCCACGCCGGGCCCCCATCCGCGGCGCAGGACGTGGCGCAGATGCGCGCCGCGCTGGCGCTCGCCGCCCGGGGCCTGGGCAACACCTGGCCGAATCCCGCCGTCGGCTGCGTCATCGTGAAGGAGGGCGTGGTGGTCGGCCGGGGCTGGACCGCGCCGGGAGGCCGCCCGCATGCCGAGACCGAGGCGTTGCGCCGGGCCGGCGCGGCGGCGCGCGGCGCCACCGCCTATGTCACGCTGGAGCCCTGCTGCCACTGGGGCCGCACCCCGCCCTGCGCCGATGCGCTGATCGCCGCCGGGGTGGCGCGCGTCGTCGTCGCCATGCAGGACCCCGATCCGCGCGTTGATGGCGCCGGGCTGCGGCGGCTGCGCGAGGCCGGCATCGCCGTCGCGTCTGGGATGCTGGAGGCCGAGGCGCGGGCGCTGAACGCCGGTTTCCTGAAGCGCCTGGCGAGCGGCCTGCCGCTGCTGACGCTGAAGCTCGCCACGACGCTGGATGGCCGTATCGCCACGCGGGCGGGCGAGAGCCAGTGGATCACCGGCCCGGCGGCGCGGCGCGCCGCCCATGCGCTGCGCGGCCGGCACGACGCGGTGCTGGTCGGCAGCGGCACGGCGCTCGCCGACGATCCCGACCTGACCTGCCGCCTGCCGGGCTTCGCGCCGGTGCCGACGGTGCGCGTGGTGGC
>NZ_JBSXMU010000095.1:0-13149 GCF_054073225.1 Teichococcus aerofrigidensis | reverse complement strand
GCCCTGCCGGCGCGGCTGCTCGACGTCCGGCCGGGCATGGCGGTGGCCGATCTCTGCGCCGCGCCCGGCGGCAAGACGGCGCAGCTCGCCGCCGCCGGCGCCCGGGTCACGGCGGTGGAGCGGGACGCGACCCGCATCCTGCGCCTGCGCGAGAACCTGTCGCGGCTCGGGCTGGAGGCGGAGGTGGTGCAGGCCGACGCCGCCGCCTGGGCGCCGGCGGCGAGGTTCGACGCCGTCCTGCTCGATGCGCCCTGCAGCGCCACCGGCACCATCCGCCGCCACCCCGACGTGCCGCACCTGAAGCGACCGGGTGACATCGCCACCCTGGCCGGGCTGCAGCGGCAGCTGCTGGAGGCGGCGGCGCGGCGGCTCGCCCCCGGCGGGCGACTGGTCTACGCCACCTGCTCGCTGCAGCCGGAGGAGGGGGAGGCCCAGGCCCGCCAGGGCGCCCCCGGCCTGGCGCCCGACCCGATCCGGCCGGACGAGGTGCCCGGGCTCGAGGCGGCGCTCTCGCCCGAGGGCTGGCTGCGCACCCGGCCGGATCTCTGGTCGGAGCGGGGCGGCATGGATGGCTTCTTCGTGGCGCGGTTCCGGGCGGCATGAGGCGCGGGGCTCACGGAGCCGTCATTTGCCTTTTCCGCCCCCGGCGGATGGAAGCGTCAGGCTTTGTCAGCCGCCCGGCGTGCCGAATCTCCTGGATTCCCTGGTGCGGCCGGGTCCGGCCGCCTTGTCCCGCTCCAGGCCTGAAGGCATAACTTTCCCCGTGTCACGCCCGGTCAAAATCGCCCCGTCCCTGCTCGCCGCCGATTTCGCGCGGCTGGGCGAGGAAGTCGCCGCCATCGAAGCCGCCGGCGCCGATTGGCTCCATCTCGACATCATGGACGGGCATTTCGTCCCGAACATCAGCTATGGCCCGGCCATCCTGAAGGCCCTGCGGGCGAAGTCCCGCCTGCCCTTCGACACGCATCTGATGATCGCGCCCGTCGATCCCTTCCTGGGCGACTACGCCGCCGCCGGAGCCGACCGGATCAGCGTCCATGCCGAGGCTGGGCCGCATCTGCACCGCACGCTGCAGAGCATCCGGGCGCTCGGCAAGTCGCCGGGCGTGGTGCTGAACCCCGCCACGCCCGCCGCCGCCGTGGCGCCGGTGCTGGACATGGTGGAGCTGATCCTGGTTATGACGGTCAATCCCGGCTTCGGCGGGCAGAAGTTCATCCCCGGCCAGCTGCCGAAGATCGCCGAGCTGCGGCGCATGATCGATGCCACCGGCCGCGACATCGCGCTGGAGGTGGATGGCGGCGTGACGGCGGAGACGGCGCCGGCCTGCATCGAGGCCGGGGCGGATGTGCTGGTCGCCGGCACCGCCGTCTTCGGCGCCCCGGATTATGCCGCGGCGATCGCCGCCCTGCGGGGGCCCGGCCCGCGGGACTCTGGCCTGGCCGGAGGGCGCGCCTGATGTCGGACTGGCTGCGCGGCGCCCGCCGGGTGGTGGCCGGGCTGAAGCCGGTCCGGGTGCCGGACGCGCCGGCCCGCTCCTTCCGCGACCTCTGGCCCGGCGATGCCGCGCGCGGCCACCGGCTGCTGCGCGGCGAATGCGAGATCGCCGGCACCATCCGCCCGCTCGCCCTCTCCACCGAGGTCGGCCAGGGTCAGGCGTTGGGGTGGGAGGAAGGCGGCGGCTCGGCGATCTGGCGCGCCGCCGTGCACGGCTTCGCCTGGCTGCGCGACCTGCGCGCGCTCGGCACCGACGCCGCCCGGCTGCGCGCCCGCGACCTGACGGCCGATTGGCTGGCCCGGGGCGGGGTGGAGGCCATCGCCGCCGTGCCCGAGGTGGCCGGCGCCCGGCTCTCGGCCTGGCTCGGCCACTGGGACTTCCTGGCCGCCACCGCCGAGGATGGCTTCCGGCGGCAGCTCATGGTTCGGCTGGCGCAGGATGCGCGCGGGCTGGTCGCCTCGCTGCCCGCCGAGGCGCGGCATCGCGGCGCGCTGGTGGCGCTCAAGGGCGGCCTCGCCGCCTCGGTGGCGCTGAACGAGGAGGCCTGGGTGGCGCGCTGCCTGCGCGTGCTGCCGCAGGAGATCGAGCGGCAGATCCTGCAGGACGGGGCGCATGTCGAGCGGAGCCCGGGCCAGCTGCTGCTGGCGGTGCAGGACCTGATCGAGATCCGCAACCTGCTGCATGGCGCCGGGCTGGAGGCGCCGCCGCACCTGGCCCTGGCGCTGGACCGCGCCGCCCCGGCGCTGCGCCTGTTCCGCCATGGCGATGGCGGCCTGGCGCTGTTCAACGGCACGCGCGACGAGGGCGCGGCGCTGGTCGACCTGGTTCTCACCCAGGGCCAGGCGCGCGGCCGGGCGCCACTGATCCTGACCGAGGGCGGCTTCCAGCGGCTGCAGGCCGGGCGCACCCTGGTGATCGCCGATTGCGGCGCGCCGCCGGAAGGGCGTGGCGCGCTCAGCCCCGCCGGCCTGCCGCGCCATCCGGACCGCTTCCACCATGCCGGCACGCTCTCCTTCGAGATGTCGGTGGGGCGGGACCGGCTGATCGTCAACTGCGGCTCCGCCATCGCCGCCGAGGGGCCCTGGCGCGACGCGCTGCGCGCCACCGCCGCCCATTCCACCCTGGTGCTCGCCGACACCAACAGCAGCGAGCTGCGCGAGGAGGGCCTGGGCCGCCGGCCGGAGGCGGTGGAGGCCGAGCGGCAGGAGGCGAATGGCGCGCAGTGGCTCGATGCCAGCCATGACGGCTACCGCCGCGGCCATGGCGCCATCCATCGCCGCCGCCTCTACCTCTCCGAGAATGGCGACGACCTCAGGGGCGAGGATCTGCTGGAGGGCGAGAACCTGCCGGCCTGCGTGGTGCGCTTCCACCTGCATCCGGGCGTCGTCGCCAGCCTGCAGGAGGAGGAGAACGCGGTGCTGCTGCGCCTGCCCTCCGGCGGCAGCTGGCGGCTGCGCGCCAGCCGCGCCCGCCTCGGCGTCGAGGAAAGCGTCTTCATGGCCGGTGAGCCGCGCCGCACCTCGCAGGTGGTGCTCACGGCCGAGGCCGGCTCGCCCTCGGTGCAGTGGGCGCTGAGCCGCGTCGGTCAGGCGGGGCGGGCGCCGGGCGAGTAGAGGCCCCCGCTTGAAGATCGCCGAGGTCTGCAACGTCGATTTCTCGCTGCGGCACTTCGTGCTGCCGGTGATGCGCGGCGCGCGCGCGCGCGGGCACGAGGTGGTGGGGATCTGCGCTGAGGGGCCGCTGCTCGACCAGCCGCGTGCCGAGGGCTTCCGCATCCTGCCCGTGCCGATGGCGCGCAGCCTGAACCCGCTGGCCCAGGCGCGGGCCTTCGCCGCGCTGCTGCGGATCTTCCGCGCGGAACGCTTCGATCTGGTGCACGCGCACATGCCGATCTCGGGCCTGCTGGCGCGCGCGGCGGCCCGGGCGGCGGGGGTGCCGCGCATCGCCTATACCGGGCATGGCTTCCTGTTCAACCAGCCCGGGCCGCCCTGGCGGCGCGGCCTCTCCTTCGGCCTGGAATGGCTGGGCGGGCGGATGACCGACGTCTTCATGACGGTGAGCGAGGAGGAGGCGGCCGATGCGCGCCGCCTCGGCATCGCGCGGCGGGCGGTGGGCATCCGCAACGGCCGCGACCCGGCGCGCTTCCACCCCGACCCGGCGGCGCGCGCCGCGCTGCGCGCCGAACTCGGCGCGGCGGAGGATGACTGCGTCATCGTCATCGTCTCCCGGCTGGTGCGCCACAAGGGGCATGTCGAGCTGCTGCGGGCGATGGAATCCGTGCCCCGGGCCACGCTCTGGGTGGTGGGCGAGCGGCTGCCGACCGACCACGGCCCCGACATGACGGAGGATTTCGCCCGCGCCGCGCGGCTGCTCGGGCCACGCCTGAAGCGCCTCGGCTACCGCGAGGATGTTGCGCGGATCCTGGCGGCGGCGGATGTCTTCTGCCTGCCGAGCCATTTCGAGGGCCTGCCGATGTCGGTGATCGAGGCGATGATGACCGGCCTGCCGGTCGTCGCCACCGACATCCGTGGCCCGCGCGAGCAGGTGGTGGAGGGCGGGACCGGCCTGCTGGTGCCGCCGATGCGGGTCGCGCCGCTGGCCGCCGCGCTGGCGCGCCTGGCGGCCGATCCCGCCCTGCGCGCGCGGCTGGGCGCGGCGGGACGGGCGCGCGCCCTGGAGCGCTTCGACGAGGGCAAGGTGATCGGCCGGACGCTGGACCTGATGGGGCTCTGACGGCGCGGCCCCCGCCCGCCCCGCGGGGCCAAGACGGCGATTGCCAGCCGCGCCCGCGGGTTGTTAGCCTCGGCGCCGCCGCCGAGAGAAGCCGGTCGGGAGAAAGCCAGTCACGCAAGTCGAGAAGGAAACGCGATGTTCCGCTCACTGCGTGCGCTCACCATGCTCGCCTGCGCCTGGCTCGGGTCGTACGGCGCGGCTTCGGCCCAACCGGCCTCCGATATGCTCGGCGCCATCCGCGCCCGCGGCTATCTGCTCTGCGGCGTCGCCGGCGGCACGGTGGGCTTCAGCCTGCCGGACAGCCAGGGCGTGATGCGCGGCCTCGACGCCGATGGCTGCCGCGCCGTCGCCGCCGCTGTCCTCGGCGATGCCGAGAAGGTCCGGTTCGTGCCGACCACGGCGCAGAACCGCTTCACCGCGCTGCAATCGGGCGAGGTGGACATGCTGGTGCGCAACACCACCTGGACGCTGGGCCGCGAGGCGGCGCTCGGCCTCGAATTCGCCTCCGTCAACTTCTACGACGGCACCGGCTTCATGGTGAAGACCGAGAGCGGCGTGCGCGAGATGAGGCAGCTCAACGGCGCCTCGGTCTGCGTGCAGCCGGGCTCGACCACCGAGCTGAACCTGGCCGACTACTTCCGCAGCCACGGCATGAGCTTCTCGCCGCTCGTCATCGCCGATCTCGAGGAACTGCGCGCCGCCTTCATCAACGGCCGCTGCGATGCCTTCACCACCGACGCCTCCTCGCTCGCCGCCTTCCGCTACGCGCAGGGTCCGAACGCGGACAAGTACTTCCTGATCCCCGGCGTGATCTCGAAGGAGCCGCTCGGCAGCGTCGTCCGCAAGGGCGACTTCAAGTTCTTCGACGTGGTGCGCTGGACCCATTTCGCGCAGCTGACGGCGGAGGAGCTGGGCATCACCAGCAAGAACCTCGACAGCTTCGCCGACAGCAACAGCCCGGAGGTGCAGCGCTTCCTGGGCCGGACCGGCGATCTCGGCAAGATGCTCGGCCTGCAGCCGGACTGGGCGGTGCAGATCGTCCGGCAGGTCGGCAATTTCGGCGAGATGTGGGACCGCAACATCGGCCCGCTCGGTGTCGAGCGGGGCATCAACAATCTCTGGAACAAGGGCGGCATCCAGTACGCGCCGCCGATGCGCTGAAGACGGGCCCGGTCGGGGGAATCCGCGGGCGGTTCCATTCGACCGGAGGCTGCCCCAGAGTGGCCGCGGCCGCCCCCCCCCCCGCCCCCCCCCCCCAGCCCCCGGGGGGCGGGGCCGGCGGGGGGGGGGGCGCCCGCGGCTCTCCGCACCGGGCGCCAGGGAAGTCCGCATGTCCGGCGATCCGCTCTTCGACCCCGCCGATTTCCGCATCCCCGAGGGCGTCGCGCATCTCTGCGCCGGTGGCGAGCCGCCCTTCCTGCTGCGGCATGACGAGGCCTTCCGCCGCTACGCCGTGAACAAGAGCAACGGGCCCGCCGGGCGCGAGGCGCAGGAGGCGGAGGTGGAGCGGGTGCGCGGCCTCGTCGCACGACGCTTCGGCATCCCGCACGACTCCACCGGCTTCGTCTCCAGTGTCGCCGAAGGGATGTCGATGCTGGTGGAAAGCCTCGACTGGCAGCCCGGCGACAATGTCTGCCTCGATCCGGACGAGTATCCCTCCCTGGCCGCGCCCGCCCTGCTGGGCCTGCCGGACGGGGTGGAGATCCGCCCCGTGCCGGTGCGCGACCCGGAGGCGGTGGCGGCGCGGATGGATGCGCGGACGCGGCTGCTCGCGGTCAGCCATGTCTCCTACCTGAACGGCGCGCGGCACGACCTCGCGGCCCTGCGCGCCGCGACCGACCGCCGGGGCGCGATGCTGGTGGTGGACCACACCCAGGCGGCGGGATACCTGCCGCTCGACGATGCCGCCGCCGCCGACTTCGCCTTCTGCGCCTGCTACAAGTGGCTGCTCGGCACCACCGGCACGGCCGTGGCCTACTGGAACCGCGAACGCCAGCCGGGTTGGCGGCCGCGCACGGCGGGGTGGTACTCGCTCGCCTCGCAGGAGCGCCCGGACTATGGCGCCCGCCCGGCCCTGCGCCCGGACGCCATGCGCTTCAGCCGCGGCAATCCCTCCTACGTCTCGCTCTATGTCCTGGGATCGGCGCTCGACTACCTGGACGGCTTCGGGACCGCGTCGGTGCGGGCGCATGTGCAGGGCCTGACCACGGCCTTGCTCGGCCGGCTGGCGGCGGCGGGGATCGCCAGCACCACGCCGGCGGATCCGGCGCGGCACGGCGCCAGCGTCTGCGTCGAGACGCCGCGCGCCGCCGCGATCGTGCGGCGGCTGGAGGCCGAGGGGATCTATGCCTGGAACGGGCGCGGCCGCATCCGCGTCAGCTTCCACGGCTACAACGGCGCGGCGGAGATGGAACGCGTGGCGGCGGCGCTGATCCGGCACGCGGCCGCCGGCTGAGGCTTTTCCGGGAAAGCGCGGCGGCGGGCCGGAGGCTTCGGCCTCAGCCCACGCTGCCGGAGTCCGGCCCGGCCAGGGCCAGGTCGCGCAGGGTTTCCAAGGCCGGCCGCAGGCTGGCCTCCGGCGGCGCGGCCAGGGCCAGCCGTACCGCGTCCGGCGCATGCCCGGCGCCGACGGCGAATTCGGCGGCGGGGGAGACGGCGATGCGCCGCCGGGCCGCCGCCGCGACGAAGGTCTCGGCCCGCCAGCCCGCCGGCAGTTCCAGCCAGAGGTGATAGGCGCGCGGGTCACCGCGCAGCCGCAGCCCGGCGTCGCCGAGGATCCCGCGTGCCAGCGCGTTGCGCGCCAGGGCATCGGCGCGTTTGCGTCGGACCAGGGTGGCCACGCTGCCATCCTCCATCCACGCGGTGCCGGCGGCCAGGGTGAAGCCCTGGGCGGACCAGCCGCCCAGCCGCAGCGCGGCGGCCAGGCGGTGACGCAGCGCGGCGGGCGCCGCCATCATGCCCAGGGTCAGCCCCGGCGCGACCCGCTTCGACAGGCTGTCCACCACCACGACGTGATCCGGCGCATGGGCGGCGAGCGGCGCGACGGCCTCGTCGGCGAGGAAGGCATAGACGACATCCTCCACCGCCAGGATGCCCAGCTCGCGCAGCAGGGCGCCGAGCGCCGCCCGCCGTGCCGGCGGCATGGTGACGCCGAGCGGGTTGTGCAGATCCGGCTGGAGGTAGATCAGCCGCAGCGGATGCGCACGGTGCGCGGCCGCCACCGCCTCCGGCCGCAGGCCCTCGGCGTCCATGGCCAGGGGCACGGACTGCAGGCCGAGGCGCAGGGCCATACCCTTGGCCATGGGATAGGTCATGGCCTCGAAGCCGATCCGTTCGCCCGGCGCGACCAGGGCCGTGAACAGCGCGGCGATCGCCTGCTGCCCGCGCCCGGCGAAGAGCAACCCCTCGGTATCCGGCCGCCAGCCGCCGCGGGCCATCAGCGCCGATGTGGCGGCGCGGGCCTCGGCCGTGCCACGCACCGCGCCGCGCCCGAGCGCATCCATCAGCGCCTCTGGCCCGGTCAGGCCGACAAGGCCGGGGGCCAGCAACGCCGCCTGATCCGGCAGCACCGAGAAATTCACCTCGAGATCCGTCACCTCCGCCCCTCCCGCCTCGCGGGCGGGCGGCCTGGGCAGTGGCGTGCCGGCGGCGCGCAGGAAGGTGCCGCGCCCGACCTCGCCCACCGTCACGCCCCGGCGGGTCAGCTCGGCATAGACACGGCTGGCGGTTGAGGCGGCGATGCCGCGCCGGTGCGCGAAGTCCCGGCTGGTCGGCAGCCGGTCGCCGGCCCGGCGGCGCCCGGCGGCGAGATCGGCGGCGAGTTCCTGGCTTAGGGCGTCGGCGATGGCGCGAAAGTCGGTCATCGAGCGATTGTACCGAGAACAATTCCGCTATTGAAGCGGTAATTTGCCCCATGCCATGAATTGGTTCGGGTCAATTTGAAGGAGCCCACCGTTGTGATCGGATCAATAGGGCAGTCATATCGGTACAATCCGCAAGGCATCGTCGGGAGCGTCCGCTTCCTCCTCGCCGCCTGCGAGGCGAGGCTGCGCCTCTGGCGCCGGCGCGCCGCCACCCGGGCCGAACTCCGCGATCTGCCCCCGGAGCGGCTGCGTGACCTCGGCATGACCGGGGCGGAAGCGGCCCGTGAGGCCGCCCGGCCCTTCTGGTCATGAGCGCCGCGGCCACGTGTGCCGGGCCCGGACGGCCTGCGGAGCACCGCTACGCTGTTCTGGACGTCTTCACGGACCGGCCGCTGAGCGGCAATCCGCTGGCCGTGCTGCCGGAAGCCGGGGGGCTGGACGGGGCCACGATGCAGGCCCTCGCGCGCGAGTTCAACCACTCCGAGACCAGCTTCCTGATGCCGCCCGAGAACCCGGCGAACACCGCGCGGCTGCGGATCTTCACCCCGGCGCACGAACTGCCCTTCGCCGGCCATCCGACGCTGGGCGGTGCCTGCGCCCTGGCCTGGGATCTGGCCGCGCGGGGCCTTGCGGTGCCGGAAGAGATCCGCTTCGAGGTGCCGGCCGGCCTGACGGTGGTGGTGCCGCGTCGGCGGGACGGCGTGGTCGTCGGTGGCGAGCTTCGCGCGCCGCAGCCGCTTCGCCGCCTCGGCGCGGTATCGCGGGCGGCGGTGGCGGCCAGCCTCTCCCTGCCGGAGGCGGCGCTGGCCTCGGCCGAGATCGCCGGCGTCGGCACGCCCTTCCTGCTGGTGGAGCTGGCGGAGGCGGAGGCGATGGCGCGACTCGTCCCCGCTCCCGCCGCCTGGGACCGGCTGCCGAAGGAGGAGGGGGCCGGGCGGCTCTACGTCTTCCGGCGCGATGGCCCGGGCGCGCTGCGCGCCCGCATGTTCACCCGCCGGCTCCAGGAGGATCCGGCGACCGGCAGCGCCACCGCCGCGGCCGTGGCGCTGCTGCTCGACCGCGAGGGCGGCGCGGTGCTGGAGCTCGACGTCCGCCAGGGGGTGGAGATGGGGCGGCCCAGCCGGCTCACGGCCCGCGCCTGGCGCACGGCGGAGGGCATCCTCGCCGCGGTAGGCGGGAATTGCGTGCCGGTGATGGAAGGGCGCCTCCGGCTCCCGTGACGGGGCCCGGCCGCGGCAGGTGCTCAGCCCGCCACCGCCCGCTCCACGGCGCGGGCGAACTTCGCGGCGATCTCGTCCACCTGCGCCGCCGTCACCGTGTAGGGCGGCGCCAGGATGGCATGGTCGCCGAGGCGGCCGTCGATCGTGCCGTTCATCGGATAGCAGGCCAGCCCCTCCTCATAGGCGAGGTCGCGCACCCGCTCGTGCACGGCCAGCGCCGGGTCGAAGGGGGTCTTGGTGGCGCGGTCCCGCACCAGCTCCACTGCCCAGAACAGGCCGCGCCCGCGGATCTCGCCGACATGCGCGTGGTTGCCGAGGCGCTCGGTCAGGGCCTGTTCCAGCCGCGCGCCCTGGCGCGTGACATTGGCCAGCAGGTCCTCCTCGGCGATCACCCGCTGCACCGCCAGCGCGGCGGCACAGGCCATGGGATGCGCCTGGTAGGTATGGCCGTGCTTGAAGGCGCCGGAGCCGTCGCGCAGCGCCGCCACCACCTTCTCCGCCACCAGGATGCCGCCGATCGGCTGGTAGCCGCCGCCCAGCCCCTTGGCGATGACCTGGATATCCGGCGCCACGCCCTCCTGCTCCCAGGCGTGCAGCGTGCCGGTGCGGCCCATGCCGCACATCACCTCGTCCAGGATCAGCAGCGCGCCGTGCCGGTCGCAGACCGCACGCATCGCCGGGAAGTAGCCGGGCAGCGCGGCGACGCAGCCGAGCGTGGCGCCCACCATGGTCTCGGCCAGGAAGGCGATGACGGTCCCGGGGCCGAGGCGCCGGAACTCCGCCTCCAGCTCGGCGGCGAGGCGGGCGACATAGTCCGCGTCGCTCTCGCCCTCGGCGCGGCCGCGATAGGGATAGCAGGCCGAGACATGGCTGAAGGCGTCGGAGAGCAGCGGGGCGTAGGGCGCGCGGCGCATGGCGTTGCCGCCGGCGGCCAGCGCGCCGAGCGTGTTGCCGTGATAGCTCTGCCGGCGGGCGATGACGTGGCGCCGCTCCGGCTGGCCGATCTCCAGGAAGTACTGCCGGGCGATCTTGAGCGCCGCCTCGTTGCCCTCGCTGCCGGAGGAGACGAAATAGGCGTGGCTGAGCCCGCCCGGCCGATGGCCGACCAGCACATCGGCCAGGGCCTCGGCGCTCTCGCAGCCGAACAGCGCGGTATGCGCGTAGCAGAGCGTCTCCATCTGCGCCCGCATGGCCTCCAGCACCCGGGGGTGGCCGTGGCCGAGGCAGGCGACGGCGGCGCCGCCGGACCCGTCGATGATGGCGCGGCCGTCCTGGTCGCGCAGGTGGATGCCCTGGCCGGAGAGCGCGAGAGGGGGGTCGCTGCGCAGGCTGCGATGGATCAGGTGGCTCATGCGGCCTCTCTCCCGGGCGTGGCGGGGAGAGCCTAGGTCGGATCGGGAGCCGGCGACAGGGCGACGCGGCGGGGGATGTTTTCATCCCCCCGCGATCTGCTCTAAGCCTTTGCCATGGCTCGCTCCACAGCCCGCGCCGCCGCCCTGCCGCCCCGCCCCGCGCCGCAGGCCCGGCCGCGCCGGCGTGGCCTGCCGGCCCGGCTGCTGCGGCTGCTCCTGCTGCTGCTCATCTGGGGCGGGCTGGCGCTGGCGGCATTGCTGCTCGCCTTCGCCTGGGACCTGCCCCGCCCGGAGGAGGCGCTGGCCACGACCCGCCGCCCTTCCGTGACGCTGGAGGCCGCCGACGGGCGCCTGCTCGCCACCAGCGGCGACCTCTATGGCGAGGCGGTGCGGCTGGCCGACCTGCCGCCCTACCTGCCAGGCGCGCTGATGGCGGTGGAGGACCGCCGCTTCCGGGCCCATTTCGGCCTCGACCCTCTCGGACTGGCGCGCGCCGCCATCGCCAACCTGCGCGCCGGGCGGGTGGTGCAGGGCGGCTCGACCCTGACCCAGCAGCTCGCCAAGAACCTGTTCCTGACGCCCGAGCGCAGCCTGCGCCGCAAGGTGCAGGAGGCGATGCTGGCGCTCTGGCTGGAGCGCCGCTTCACCAAGGACCAGCTGCTGGAGATCTACCTGAACCGCGTCTACCTCGGCAGCGGCGCCTATGGGATGGATGCGGCCGCGCGGCTCTATTTCGGCGTGCCGGCGCGGCGCGTGACGCTCTGGCAGGCGGCGATCCTGGCCGGGCTGCCCAAGGCGCCCTCCCGGCTGAACCCGCGCGTCGCCCCGGCGGCGGCCATGCACCGGGGCGCCGACGTGCTGCGGGACATGGCCGAGGTCGGGCTGATCACCGCCGCGCGCGCCACCCAGGAGGCCGAGCGCATGGCGCTGCCGCGCCGGCCCTCCGGCGATGCCGGCTGGTTCGCCGACTGGGTCCAGGAGGATCTGGCCGAGGCCTATCCCGGCGCCGGCGACCTCATCCTCCGCACCACGCTCGATCTGCGACTGCAGGCGGTGGTGGAGGCGCGGCTGGAGGCGCTGCTGGCCGGGCCCGGCGCCGCCGCGCGGACCGGCCAGGGGGCGGTGGTGGTGCTCGACGCGCGGGACGGTGCGGTGCGCGCCCTGGCGGGCGGGCGCAGCTACCGGCAAAGCCCCTTCAACCGCGCCACGGCGGCGCGGCGGCAGCCCGGCTCGGCCTTCAAGCCTTTCGTCTTCCTCGCGGCGCTGGAGGCCGGGGCCACCCCGGAGGAGATGGTGTCGGATGCGCCGCTGAGCCTCGGCCGCTGGTCGCCGGGCAATGGCCACTGGCGGGCACGCGGCGCGATCACGCTGGAGGAGGCGCTGGCGCAGAGCGTCAACACCGCCGCCGTGCGGGTGATGCAGCGCGGCGGCGGGCCGCGCGCGGTGGCGGCGGTGGCGCGGCGTCTCGGCATCCAGGGCCGCTTTCCCGATGCGCCCTCGCTGGCCCTGGGCACGGCGGAGGTGACGCTGCTCGACCTGGTGGCGGGCTACGCCCCCTTCGCCAATGGCGGCTACAGCGTCACGCCCTATGGCGTCAGCCGCGCCGAATCCGCCGAGCGCCTGCTGGCCGTGCCGCGCACCGCGCCGCAGCGGGCCGTCGCGCCCGAGCATGCGGCGATGATGCGCCGCATGCTGGGCGCGGTGGTGCGGGAGGGCACCGGCCGCGCCGCCGCCGTGCCGGGCCTGGCCTCCGGCGGCAAGACCGGCACGACGCAGGACTCGCGCGATGCCTGGTTCATCGGCCTGGCGGGGCCGCTGGTGATCGGTGTCTGGCTGGGCAATGACGATGCCGGCCCGATGGCCGATGTGCGCGGCGGCAGCCTGCCGGCGCAGCTGTTCCGAAGCATCGTCGAGGAGGGATTGCGATGAGCGAGGCGGAGGGCGAGGCGGGCCGGCGCATGGCCGGGCTGGCGCGGCCGATGCAGCACGCGGTGAACAACCTGTTCATGGTGCTGGTCATGAACCTGGAGGCGATCCAGGGGAGCCTGCCGCCGGAGGACCGCAACGCCGTGCGCCTCGGCCGGGCCCTGCAGGGCGCGCGGCAGGCGGAGGCCCTGCTGCGCTCCTACCTGCGCCTCGGCCGGCCGGAGGAGCAGGGCGAGATCGATTCCGCGCGCTTCCTGGAGGCGGTGCTGCCGGTGCTGAACCTCGCCGCCGGCAAGCCGCTGACCCTGGAGGTGGCGGCGGCGGCGCCGGTCCGCCCGGCCCGTCCCCGGGCCGACATCGCCCTGCTGGCCCTGGCGGAGGGCGTGCGCGGGTTGCCCGCCTCGGCGCCGCGCCGGCTGCGGCTGGAGGGCCGGCTGCTGACGGCGAGCTGGCCGGCGCCGGAGGCGGCGCTGCCGCTGCTGGCCGCGGGGGGGGGGGCGGGCGCGGGGGGGGGGGGGGGGGGGGGGGGGGCGCGATGGCCTCTTGCGCCGGGAGGTGCA
>NZ_JBSXMU010000094.1:0-13219 GCF_054073225.1 Teichococcus aerofrigidensis | reverse complement strand
GCCTCGGCCGCCGCCGCCGCCGCCCGGTGCGCCTCGTGCGCGCTGCGCTCCGCCTCGCGCAGGGTCTCGGGGCTGGCCTGCTCCGGCCGGGCCGGGCCCGCCGCCAGCATCAACAGGGGTATCGCGAGAAGCAGGCGGAGCGACAGGTGGGAGGTCCTCGCGAGGCAGGCGATGGATGCGATGACCGGGCTCAGCCTCGCTGGATCAGGCTGTGCCCGGTCATCGCGGCGGGTTGCGGCAGGCCCAGCAGGTCCAGCAGCGTCGGCGCCACATCGGCAAGCCGGCCCTCGCCCAGCCGCGCCCCGGCGGGGCCGCCGACCAGCAGGACCGGCACCGGGTTGGTGGTGTGGGCCGTGTGCGGGCCGCCGGTCGCCGGGTCCTTCATCAACTCGGCATTGCCATGATCGGCGGTGACGAGCAGGGCGCCGCCCTGCGCCCGGATCGCCGCCTCGATCCGCGACAGCCCGGCATCCACCGCCTCGCAGGCCTTGATGGCGGCGGGCAGGCTGCCGGTATGACCGACCATGTCGGCATTGGCGAAGTTCAGGATGATCAGGTCGAAACGGCCGGAGCCGATCGCCTGCACCGCCTTCTCCGCCAGCTCGGGCGCCGACATCTCCGGCTGCAGGTCGTAGGTCGCGACCTTGGGGGAGGGGACCATGATCCGCTCCTCGCCGGGGAAGGGGGTCTCCTCGCCGCCGTTGAAGAAGTAGGTGACGTGCGGGTACTTCTCCGTCTCCGCCATCCGCAACTGCGTCAGGCCGGCGGCGGAGACGACGGCGCCCAGGATGTCCTTCAGGGTCTCGGGCCCGAAGAGGGCGGCGAGGTGGGGGTTCAGCACCTCGGAATACTCGGTCATGGCGGCGGCGCCGGCGAGCTTCGGGCGGCGCGGCGGGAGGAAGCCGTCGAAGGCGGGATCGACCAGCGCGCCCATGATCTGCCGCACCCGGTCGGCGCGGAAGTTGAAGCAGAGCACGCCATCCCCGTCCTTCATCCCGGCATAGTCGCCGATCACG
Source organism: Teichococcus aerofrigidensis (assembly GCF_054073225.1). Lineage (NCBI taxonomy): Bacteria > Pseudomonadati > Pseudomonadota > Alphaproteobacteria > Acetobacterales > Roseomonadaceae > Roseomonas > Teichococcus aerofrigidensis. The sequence goes on along the minus strand of NZ_JBSXMU010000094.1, from coordinate 12,203 downwards.
GTGGCGGGGATGAACTCGTCGGTCTTGCCGGCCGCGTGGGCGGCGGCGATGGCGGCGGCGGCGCTCTCCGCCCTGGCCTGTCCGTGGCCCTCCACCATGGCGTCATAGGCCTGCCGCACCCGCTCCCAGCGCCGGTCGCGATCCATGGCGAAGTAGCGGCCGGTCACGGTGGCGATGCGCGCCCCGGCGGGCAGCTCCGGCTCGAACCGCGCCAGGTACTGCGGGCTGGCCTCGGGCGGGGTGTCCCGCCCGTCCGTCCAGGCATGCACGGCGACGGGGATGCCGGCGGCGGCGAAGACCCTGGCCAGGGCCAGGCCATGATCCTGGTGGCTGTGCACGCCGCCGGGAGAGAGCAGGCCTATCAGATGCAGCGTGCCGCCGCTGGCCCTGAGCGCCCGGATCAGCCCGGTGACGGCGGGCAGGCCGCCGATCGTGCCATCCGCCACGGCCTTGCTGATGCGCGGCAGCTCCTGCATCACCACCCGCCCGGCGCCGAGGTTGAGGTGGCCGACCTCGGAATTGCCCATCTGGCCATGCGGCAGGCCGACATCCTCGCCGCAGGTGTGCAGGAAGTTGTGCGGGCAGCCGGACCAGAGCCGGTCGAAGCAGGGCGTGCTCGCCTGCCGCACCGCGTTGTCCGCTTCCTCCTCGCGCCAGCCCCAGCCGTCGAGGATCACGAACATCACGGGCTTCGGACGGGACATGGCGGTCTTCTCCGGGGCTGGTTCCGCGACAGGGGATAGACCCGGAGGGGGCGGCTTGCCCAGGGGGGGAAAGCAGGGGCGCGGGAACGGGCGCCGAGCCCGCCCCGCCGCCGCGCCTCAGGCGCTGAACTTCAACGCCGCGGCCGGCGGCAGGAACTGCGGCGCGTAGAGATCGGCCGCCCTGAGCTCCGCGGTGATGCCGAAGGCGCCGCGCACGGTCTCGATCGCCGCCTGCACGCGCTCGGTGCCGAGATTGCCGAAGCCGCCCGACATCACCTCCGGCGTGCGGATGAAGGCGAAGTTGGCCAGCATCCGCGCCTTCTCGAGATCCCGGGGCGCGGTGGCGTCGCGCTTGGCCAGGGCGGCGATGGCGGCATCCGGCTCCTTCCAGGCGAGGTCATGGCCGCGGGCGATGGCGCGGATCATGCCGGTGACCACCCGCGCATTGGCCTCGGCATAGGGGCGCCGCACCAGCAGGGCGGTGGAGAGCAGCGCGACGCCCGCATCGGCGTAGCGCAGCGAGACGATGTCGTCCGGGGCGATGTTCAGCGAGCGCAGGCTGAACACGCCGGAGACCTCGAAGCCGGTGATGGCATCGGCATCGCCGCGCGCCAGCATCGGCTCGCGCAGCTGCGGCGTCACCGTCACCCAGCCGATCCTCGCCGGGTCGATGCCGGCGGCCCTGGCGAAGGCGGGGAAGAGCTGCCGCCCGGCATCGCTCTCCGGCGCCGCCAGCTTGCGGCCCTCGAGCTGCTTCGCCGTGGTGATGCCGGTCTTCTTCAGCGTCATCACCGCCAGCGGGCTGCCCTGCTGCACCACCATGGGCGCGATGACATCGCTCGCCGGCGTGGTCAGGCGCAGGCGGATGACGGGGGAGAGATCGGCGATGCCGAATTCATAGGCGCCGCTGGCGACCTTCACCGGCGTATCGCCCGAGCCGAAGCCGCGATCGACCGTGACGTTCAGCCCCTCCTCCCGGAAGAAGCCCCGCTCGGCCGCCAGGACATAGGGCGCCTGCGGTCCCTGGAAGGCCCAGTCGAGGCAGAACTTCACCGGCGTCAACGCGGCCTGGCCGCGCGCCAGGCGAGGAGCGGCGAGCAGGCCGGCGGCGGCGCCCAGCGTCAGGCCACGGCGGGTGGGGAACATGAGGGATCTCCCGGAGTGTCGCGCCGGGCGCATCCCAGCGGCCTGAAAGTCTAGCAACCGCCGTGCCGGCGTGAGGAGCGGAGGGCGACGCGGCCCCCCCTCCGGCGGTTCAGCCCTTCTTCACGCCCCAGAACAGCGGGAAGGGGGCCTTGGCGAGGCCGGCGACATCCTTGCGCCAGGCGGTATGGCCCATGAAGAAGCCGGTGGGGATATAGGTCACGGCATCCATCCCGGCGCTGTTGACGCCCTCGATCGCGGCCTTCTCCGCCGCCAGGTCCGGCGCGTCGTACCATTCGGCGATGTGACGCTCGACGCGCGCGTCGTCCGGCCAGCCGAACCAGGCCTTGTCGCCGCTCGCGGAGACGCCCTTGTAGGGCGCCGGATTGATGCAATCGACGCCGCTGTGCCAGCTGAAGAAGATGTTCCAGCCTCCCTCGGAGACAGGCTTCTTGCTGGTGCGCCGGGAGCCGACCGTGCCCCAGTCGAGCGACTGGTAGTCGACGTTCATGCCGATGCGGCCCAGCATGTCGGCGGTGACGTCGCCCTGCGCCTTGGTGACCGGCACGTCGGCGGCCACCAGCATCACCACCTTCTCGCCGTTGTAGCCCGCCTGCTTCAGCAGGTCCCTCGCCTTGTCGTACCGGCGCGGCCCCTTCAGGCGCTCGGCGCCCGCCTCGGTGTAGAGCGGCGTGCCGGGGGTGAAGAAGGAGGGCAGCGGCTTCCACAGCGCTTCATCGTCACCGACGATGGCGCGCATGTAGTCCTCCTGGTTCACCGCGTATTGCAGCGCCTGGCGGACCAGCCTGTTGTCGAAGGGCGGGATCAGGTGGTTGATCCGCATGGCGCCGATATTGCCGAGCGGATCGGCGATGCCGACCTCGATGCGGCGGTTGCGCTTCAGCACCGGCACCAGGTCGGCGATCGGGTTCTCCCACCAGTCCACCTCGCCATTCTGCAGCGCGCCGAGGGCGGTGGAGGGGTCCGGCATGGTGATCCACTCGACCCGGTCCACCAGCATCCGCTTGCCGCCGGCCAGCCAGTCGGCCGCCTCGTCGCGCGGCCGGTAGCCCTCGAAACGTTCGAAGACGGCGCGCGAGCCGGCCATCCATTCGTCACGCCGGAAGCGCATCGGGCCGGAGCCGACATACTCCTTCACCTGGGTATAGGGATCGGTGCCGGCGATCCGCTCCGGCATGATCACCAGCAGCGGCGTGTTGCTCTTGCCCAGCGCATAGAGCAGCTTCGGGAAGGGCTGCTTCAGGCGGAAGCGGAAGGTGAGGTCATCCACCGCCTCCAGCGCGTCGAGCCGGGCCTGGATCATCTGCCCCATGCCGTCGCGCGGCATCCAGCGGCGGATGCTGGCCACGGCATCGGCGGCGCGCACGGGCTCGCCGTCGTGGAATTTCAGGCCCTCGCGCAGGCGGAAGGTCCAGCTCAGCCCGTCCGGCGTGACGTCATGGCCCTCGCACATCTGCGGCTTCGGCTCCAGGCTGGAATCCAGGCCATAGAGCATGTCGAAGACCAGCAGGCTGGCATTGCGCACGACGAGCTGGGTGCCGGCCACGGCGTCCAGGTTCGGCAGGTCGGCCTGAGGCACGAAGCGCAGCAGCCGGGCATCCTGGGCGCGGGCCAGGCGGGGGAGGGAAAGGCCGCCGGTCAGGCCGGCGCCGGCCAGGGCGGCGGTGGAGCGGAGGATGTCGCGGCGCTGCATGGCGGGTCTCCCGGATCAGGACAGGATGAGCGGCGCGGCGCTTAGCGCCTTTCCCCGCCACTTCCCAGGTCATTGACGATATCGGGAGCAGAATCCTGCCATTCTGTCAGCGGAATGGGCAGTTCGCCGGAAGTTTGGGCGGCGCGTGCCTGAGCTGAAGGCAAAAAAAGGGCATGGCCTCGCGGCCATGCCCGAACGCGCGGCCGGCCGCGTCAGCCGGTCTGCTGGATGGCCGAGAGCTTCCACGGCCCCGCGGGCTGCCGGACGAAGGTCCAGAGCTCGGTGGCGGTGTCGCGCCGCTCCGGATGCCCCTCGACCACCTGGCCCTGGGCGTCATAGGTGACGTCCACCAGGCTGAAGCGCATGGCCACGGTGGCGAATTCCGCGCCACCCTCGCGCCAGGCCTCCGCCAGGTCGCCCTGCTCGAGCTTCAGGTCGCGGGTCTCGTTGCGCCAGCCACGGGCGTCGAGATCGCGCAGGTCCTGCTCGAAGTAGCTCATCATCTCGGGCGTGGAGATGCGGGAGAGGCCCTGCAGGTCCCGCCGCGACCAGGCGGCGTTCACGTCCCGCAGCAGGGTCTCGAAGGCCTGGAAGTCGCTGTTGCCGACCTGCACCGGAGCCTGCGCCGCCGCGCCTGCCATGGAGGCGCCCATGCTGCCCGGCATCGCCCGGCCACCGGCGCCCGGCGCCATGCCAGGGGGCGTTCCCTGGGCCTGGCGCTGCATGCCGTTCGGGTTCGGGCCGCCCGCCATGGCCGGCTGCTGGCGGCTGCGGAAGAAGCGCAGCGCGAAGCGCACCAGGAAGACGATCAGCACGATCTGCAGCAGCAGGCCGAGGATGCTGCCGAAGCCACCGAAGCCGCCGAAGAGGCCATTGCCGAAGAGCAGCCCGCCCAGCCCCATGCCGATCAGGCCGCCCATCAGCGCGCCGCCGAAGCCGCCGCCGAACATGCCGCCCCGCTGCGGCGCCGTGGCGCCGGGCACGGTGTTCTGCGGCCGGGTCGGCTGCGTCATGCTGCGGTCCATCGGCCGCGCCGCGTCGGGCGCGGTGCGCGTCACCGGCGGTGGCGCATAGGTGCGGCTGCCGCGGCTGCCCATGCTGGTCCGGCCGCCGGGCCGGGCCTCGGCCAGGGCCGGGCCAAGCACCAGGGCGAAAGCGGCAAGGGCGGCCAGGAGCCTGGCTCTTCCACGCATTGAGGGCGTCCTCCGAAGAAAGGTCATCGCCCCCGAATATAGGCATTACCGCGCCGTAATCCATGGGCGACGTGCCGACGTGGGCGCCGGCGCTGGCCAAACCGGGCCGGATACCGCAGAAGGCGGGCGGAAACCGGCGGGAGGATCGGGTGCGGCGCTTCTGGTGGCGATGTGAAGCGGCGCTGGTCCGCGGCTTGCTGGCCTTGTCCGGGTGGCTCGGGCCCCTGCGGGCCTCCAACCTGGGCGGGGCGGTGGCGCGGGCCCTGGGCCCCCGGCTGCCGGTCTCGCGGATCGGGCGGCGCAACCTGGAACTGGCCTTCCCCGGCAGCGAGGCCGCCTGGCGCGAATCCGTGCTGCGCGACGCCTGGGAGAATCTCGGCCGCACGGCCATGGAGATGCCGCATGCCCCCCGGCTGCTGCGCTCCGCCGAAGGGCCGGGGTGGGAGATCACCGGGGAGGAGAATCTGCCACGCCGGGGCGCAGGCATCCTGTTATCGGCGCATCTGGCCAACTGGGAGATCCTACTGCGCGCGGCCGCCGAAATGGGCATCCGGATGGGCGGCTTCTACCGCGCGCCGGACAATCCCTTCGTCGATGCGATCGTGCGGCGGATGCGGCAGGAGGGGGCGGATATCCAGCTCTTCCCGAAGGGCAGCAAGGGCGCCCGGCTCGGCCTGCGGCTGCTGGCGGATGGCGGGGTCCTGGGCCTGCTGGGCGACCAGAAGCTGAACGAGGGACTCGAGGTGCCCTTCCTCGGCATTCCCGCCATGACCTCGCCCGCCGCCGCGGAACTCGCCCTGCGCTTCGACTGCCCGGTGGTGCTGGTGCAGGTCCTGCGCATCGGCCCCTGCCGCTTCCGCCTGCGGGTGGAGCCGCCGCTGCCGATGCCGGCGGAGGGCGACCGCCACGCCAGGCTGCTCGCGATCACCCGCGCGATGAACGAGCGGATCGGCGAATGGGTGCGGGAGCGGCCCGGGGAATGGCTCTGGCTGCACCGCCGTTTCCCCGCCCGCTACTATCGTGGGGAGGGGGGGGCGCGGGGAGGGGCGGGCGCCTAGCTGACCACCAGCAGGGCGCCGGCGGCGTAGAGCCGCTCGCGCAGGCCCGGGGACGGCTCCACCGTCACCACCCCGCCGGAGCGATGACGCAGCAGCCGCGCGCCGGCCCGCCGCAAGGCGCCCTCGGCCGCCGCGGCATCCGCGAAAAGGACGACAAGAGGCGCTTCCCGGCCGGCCGGGCCGAAGGCGGTCTCGACCGGAGGGGCGGGGCGATGGGCGATAAGAGGGGCGATGTCGGACATGCGGCGCCCATGCACTGCTATTGCTTTCCGGTTGATGAAGACAATGCGTCTCTTAGGTTAAACGGATCACATTATCCATATCCTGTCCGGAATAACTGGATGGAGGCCGCTGCTCTAGGCCGGCAGCAGGGGCTGCGGGTCGATCGCCGTGGCCAGCCAGTTCAGGCCGAGATGCAGATGCGGCCCGGTGACCCGGCCGGTGGCACCGATCGCGCCGAGCCCCTGTCCGCGCGCCAGCATCTCGCCCTCCCGCACGTCGATGCGCGAGAGATGGGCGTAGAGGCTCACCACGCCATGGCCATGGTCGAGCAGCACGGTGTGGCCGGTGAAGTAGAGATCCTCCGCCAGGAGCACCCGGCCGCCGCCCATGGCGGCGCAGGGCGTGCCGGTGGGAGCGGCGATGTCGAGGCCGAGATGCGGGGCCCGCGCCTCGCCGTTCAGGATCCGCTGGCTGCCGAAGACACCGCTGATCCGCCCGCGCGCCGGCCAGACGAAGCCTTCCGCGAAGAAGGGCAGGTCGCTGTCCACCTTGCGGATGGCGGCGAGGCGCTCGCGTTCCTTGCGGATCCGCGCGAGCTGCTGCGCATTGGGGCTGACCATGGCCTGCGGCAGCCCGCTGATCCGCTGCACGTCCCATTCGCGCCGGCCGATCTCCAGCCGGCGGGTCTGCGGGCGCCCGTCCGGGAGGGTGACGGCGAGCCGCGCCTCCGGCGCCGCGTCCCGCGCGAAGCCCAGGGCGAAGCGGCCATCCGGCCCGACCTGCACCGGCCGGCCATCCAGCACCACCCGGCTGCCCGGCGGCACGCGCCCGAGGGCGAAGCCGCCCTGACGCAGCCCCTCCGTCGCCAGCTCCAGCCCCGCGCCGGCGGAGGAGGGCGGCGGGGCGCCGCCCGGGGCGGCCTCGGGACCGGCGCAGGCGGCCAGTGGCAGGCCCAGCAGCAGGCCGGGGAGGGCAAGGGCGAGCCGGCGGTGGATCATGGCGGTCCTCATGCGGCGGGAGGCGGGGGTCACAGCAGGCTGCCCTGTCCGGGGGAGGGCGTCGGAGGGGCACGGCGGCGCGGCCGCGCCGGGCCGGTGGCCTCGCCATCCGCGGTCAGGGCGACGCTGCCATCGCGCAGGACGGCCGTGACGCGGTCGCCCGGGCCGATGGCGGCGGCATCGAGCAGCGGCTCCCCCTCCGGGCCGCGCAACAGGGCGAAGCCGCGCGCCAGCACGCCCTCGTAGGACGCGCTCCGCAGACGGGCCGAAAGTCCGTCGAGCTGGAGCCGCGCCTCGCGCAGCCGGGCCGCCATGCCGGCGGCGGGATCGGCGATGCGCGCCAGCCGGGCGTGGCGCTGATCGGTCATGCGGAGCAGGGCCGCGCGGGCCCGGGTCTCCAACTGCGCCAGGCTGTGGCGATGCAGGGCCAGCGCCTCGCGCGGATGCGGCAGGCGCGGCGCCACGGTGCCGAGCGCGCCGCGCTTGCGCTGGATGAGCGCCAGGGGCGCCAGGACCAGGCGCTCGGCCCGGTCGTCCAGTCGCTGCCGCGCCGCCCCCAGGATGCCGGGCAGGTCCGGCATCCGCGCCTCGATACGGGAGAGGCGCAGCCGCGCGCGGTCCAGCGCCGCCTGGCCGCTCTGCAGAAGGCGGGCTGCGGTCTGGCCCAGCGCCGCCAGCAGCTCGGCGCGCGCCGGCACCGCCAGCTCGGCGGCGGCGGTCGGCGTCGGCGCGCGGCGGTCGGCTGCGAAGTCGATCAGCGTCGTGTCGGTCTCGTGTCCCACCGCCGAGATCAGCGGGATCGGGCAGGTCGCGGCGGCACGGATCACCGCCTCCTCGTTGAACGCCATGAGGTCCTCGAGGCTGCCGCCGCCCCGCGCGACGATCAGCACATCGGGGCGGGGCATCCCCGCTGGCAGGCGCGAGAAGCCGGCGATGGCGGCGGCGATCTGCTCCGCCGCCCCCTGGCCCTGCACCGGCACCGGCCAGAGCAGGATCCGGCTCGGGAAGCGGCGGGCGATGGTGGTGCGGATATCCTGGATCACCGCGCCCTTCTCGGAGGAGACGACGCCGACCACGCGCGGCAGCAGCGGCAGCGGCCGCTTGCGCGCCTCGTCGAACAGCCCCTCGGCGCCGAGCCTCTTGCGCAGCTGCTCGATGCGGGCGAGCAGCGCGCCCTCGCCGGCGAATTCGAGGCGGTCGATGATGAGCTGATAGTCCGACCGCTCGCCATAGGCCGAGACCTTGCCGGTGGCGATCACCTCGATGCCGTTCTCGGGCCTCAGCGTCAGGCGCGGCACGGCGAAACGCCAGATGATGGCGCGGATCTTCGCCCCCTCGTCCTTCAGCGCCATGTAGATGTGGCCCGAGGGATAGGCCTTCATCTCGGTGATCTCGCCGCGCACCCGCACGCGGCCGAACTCGCCTTCCAGCGTGCGCTTGATGGCGCCGCTGATCTCGCTGACGGTGAATTCGGGGGTGTTGCCGCGGGGGGCGGGGTCCGGCGCGTCGGTATCCATGCGGCGCAGACTAGGCGCGGCGGCGGCGGGGGCAAAGCCGGGCGGCCGGATTTGATCCCGTGGCCCAGAGTCTTGACCCGCCGTCCCACCGGCCGCCGGGCCGCTTGAGGCGCCGCGCGGCCCGGCTACTCTCGCCGCCGGAGCCGGCCCGCTCCGCCGCCGCGCGGGATGCCGGCCCTCCGTCCCCGTTCCGATCCCCGCCACGGTGGCGCGCCGCGCCGCCACGCCCGAGGTTTGCCCGATGCCCACCCCCCCGAGCGGCCGAGCGCCGAGAGCTTCGACAGCGTGCAGGAGGCGGCGCGCTGGGGCGGCTACTGGGGCGGCCAGGGCCGCGACCTGCTGCTGGGGACGGCGGCGGGCGAGAGCTTCACCGGTGGTGGCGGCGACGACCGTATCGAGGCCGGCGGCGGCAACGACTCCGTCCATGGCGGCGCCGGGCGGGACGTGATCCTGGCCGGGGACGGCGACGACTTCGTCACCGGCGACGAGGGCGACGACTGGCTGGAGGGCGGCGCCGGACGCGACACGCTCTATGGCGGCGCCGGCGACGACACCCTGTCCGGCGGTGCGGGGGATGGGGACATCCTCTCCGGCGGCGCCGGGGCGGACACCTACATCCATCGCCCCGGCGACGGGCGGGACGAGATCCAGGGCCTGAACCGGGCGGAGGGCGACCGCGTCGATCTCACCGCCTGGGCCCCGCTGCTCGGCGGCATCGACAGCCTGGCCGGGCTGGTGGCGGCCGGGCGCGTCGCCGGCACCGCGCAATGGGGCGGCGACACGCTGATCCGGCTGAGCGGGACGGATGTGCTGACCCTCCGCTGGATCAACCCGCGCGACCTGGCGGAGAGCCAGTTCGTCTTCGCCCGGCCGCCGGCCAACACCGCGCCCACGGAGATCGCGCTGAGCGGCACCAGCCTGGCGGAGAGCCTGCCCGCGGGCCATGCCATCGGCAGCCTCTCCGGGACCGACCCGGAGGGCGACGCGCTCGGCTTCACCCTGCTCGACGATGCCGGCGGTGCCTTCCCCCTGGCCGGGGATGGCGTGACCCTGCTCGCCAACCGGAGCTTCGACTACGAGGCCGGCCTGCGCGAGCTGTCCGTGACGGTGCGCGCCACCGACACCGGCGGGCTCACCCTGGACCGTGTCTTCCGGATCGCCATCACCGATCTGGACGAGCCGGTGACGGCGGTGGCCGACCGCTACGCGGCGGTGGAGAACAGGGCGCTGAGTGTCTCCGGCGAGCAGGGCGTGCTGGCCAACGACCTGGCGCCGGATGGCGGCAAGGCGGCGGTGGCGGGCACCTTCGCCACGGCGCTCGGCGGCACCGTGCTGATGCGGACGAATGGCAGCTTCCTCTACATGCCCAAGGCCCATGCGAACGGCACCGACAGCTTCGACTACACGCTGATCGACCGTGACGGCTCCACCGCCACGGGGACGGTGACGCTGGAGGTGGCGGCGGTGCAGTACCCGATCACGCCGGTGCGGCTCGCCGACATCGCCGCCGGCAAGGGCGGCTTCGCCATCCTCGGCGCCCGGCCGGGCAGCCAGCTCGGCCAGCGCGTGGCGGCGGGCGATTTCAACGGCGATGGCTATGCGGACCTGCTGATCGGCGCCTCGGGCGATGCCAACAGCGACGCCCCCGGAACCGATGCCCATGGCGCCTACATCATCCGCGGCCACGCGGCGCCGGCCACGGGCGAGGCGGCGATCGCGCTCAACGCCGCGCTGCCGCCCCATGTCACGCGGCTGCAGGTGTCGCAGACGCCCGGCTTCACCGGCTTCGCCCTGGCCAATGCCGGCGACATGGACGGCGACGGCATCGACGACTTCGCCGTGGGCCGGGTGGATGGGCGGGGCGGCGTCCTCATCGGCTTCGGCACCGCGGCGCTGGGCGACACCTACGACCTGGGCGGCGCCTCGGCCTGGGGCCGAGGCATGGCCATCGGGCAGATGGACAGCGGCGAGGGGCTGGGCTGGCGGCTCGCGCCGGCGGGGGATGTCAACGGCGACGGCCTGGCCGACCTGCTGATCGGCACCGTGCAGAGCAGCAAGGCCTACCTCCTCTATGGCAGCGCCACGCCGGCGGCGACGATCGACATCGACAGGCTCGCCACCGGCCAGGGCGGCTTCATGCTGGCCTCGACGACGACGAACGTGAACTTCGGCTTCCGCGTCGGCGCCGGCGGCGACCTGGACGGCGACGGCTTCGCCGATCTGCTGATCGGCGCCAATGGCCGCTTCGGCCTCTACTACGGCGACGGGGCGGCGCCGGTGGGCGGCGTCGCGGTGCCGCAGGCCACCATCCTGGGAGAGGGCACGACGATCCTCCATGCCGACCCCACCGGCATCGGGGACTTCGACGGCGACGGCCAGGACGACATGGCGGTCGGCTGGTCGCTGAACCCGATCGACCTGCCGACCGCCGGCGCGGCCCATATCGTGCTGGGCGGGTCCCGCCTGGCCGATGCCGGCATCGCCGAGCTGGTGTCGCAGGGGCGGGCGATCCGCATCCGCGCCGAGGCCGAGGGCGATCGCCTCGGCTTCGCGGTCAGCCGTGGCGGCGACCTCAATGGCGATGGGCTGATGGACCTGCTGATCGGCGCCGATGGCCAGGATGCCGGTGGCGCCGATGCCGGCGCGGCCTATGTGGTCTTCGGCCGGCGCGAGGCGGCGGGCGAGATCCTGCTCTCGGAGATCGCCGCGGGGCGGGGCGGCTTCAAGATCATCGGCGAGCGGGCGGGCGACCTGGCCGGGCGCAGCCTGACGGCGGTGGGCGAAATGAACGGCGACGGGCTGGCCGACCTGCTGGTCGGCGCCGCCGGGGCGGACCACCGGGGCGGTGGCTCGGGCGCGGCCTATCTGCTCTACGGCCAGCCGGAGTGGCAGCTCTGACGGCGGCTCCGGCGAAGGACGCGGGGCGCTGCGCCCCGGCATTGCCAATCGGTCAGGCCGTGGGGAATGCTGTCGCTTCCGCAGGAGCCACCCCACGCCAGCATGACCGAGACGCCCGATCCGCCCGGCCTCCCCGTGTTCCATTTCAGCACCGAGGCGGTGGCGCCGCCGGACCGGCTGGAGGTCTGGCGCGGGCTGGTCGGTCTGGCCTTCGAGGTGCGGCCGGAGGATGAGGCGCCGGTCGCCGCGGAGGCCAGCCACTGGCGCCTCGGCCCGCTGGACCTGATGACGCTGCGCGCCTCGCCCATGCGGTTCGACCGCCCCGCCCGGCGCGCCCGCCGGGACGGGGCGGATCACTATTCCCTCATGCTGTTCCACGACGGCTCCTGGAGCGGCGATTTCGGCGGGATGCGCGGCGAGGGCACGCCCGGCGCCGCCCGCGTCCTGGACCTGGCGGCCCCCTTCGCCTCGCGCTCGGGCGAGGTCCGCTTCACCAGCCTCTCCCTGCCGCGCGACCTGCTCGACGGGCTGCTGCCGCCGCCCGCCGCCGGATGGCACGGGGTGCAGCCCGACGGGGCGCTCGGCACCCTGTTCCGCGATCACCTCCTGGCCTTGCGCCGCGCGCTGCCCGCCGTGACGGCCGCCGAGGCGCCCTTCCTGGCGCGCGCCACGGCCGAGCTGCTCGCCGCCGCCCTCTCGCCCGGGCGGGAGCGGCTGGAGCGGGCCCGCGCCCCGGCGGAGGCCGCGCTGCTGCAC
>NZ_JBSXMU010000093.1:0-13331 GCF_054073225.1 Teichococcus aerofrigidensis | reverse complement strand
GCGCGCCCACCGTCTCGGCCGCGGCCACCAGCAGCGGCCGCTCGCCGCCCCCTGGTCCCGCGCCCCCCGGCCCGGAGGGGACCAGCAGCACCGGCGTGCCGCGGCGCAGCTCGCTCACGGCGCGATGCACCGCCCGCAGCGCCAGGGCCGCGGCGTCCGGCACGAGGGGCCCGATTTCGGCATCGTGCCCGCCCCGCATCGCCATGCCTTGCCTGCCTGTCATGCCCGTGCCTGTCCTCGTTTCCTCGTCCGTCCCGAAGCCGGCAACCGCCGCCTTGGCGGGAATGTTGGGGGCGGTGCGGCGTTGACCAGCCTCTAGATTGGGACGCCGGGGCGGGGAATCCCAATTTTCTTGTCGCATGCCAGGGCTTGCCCCCGGGCGCGGCTGAGGCCACGATGGCCGCTTGGTGGCTTCCGGGAGCGAATCGCTTGCCCCGGGAGCATCCGCGGGCCCGCGGGCCCGCCTACTGGCGAATTCGGGAGAGCGCATGACCGGCCCGAGGCCGATCCTCATCGTGGACGACGATGACGCCCTGCGGGCGACGTTGTCCGAACAACTGGCACTGGACGGCGAATTCGCGCCCGTCGAGGCGGCGACAGCCTCGGAGGCCTCCGGGCACCTGATGTCGCCCGACTCGCGCTGCGATGCCGTGCTGCTGGACATCGGCCTGCCGGACGGCGACGGGCGCGAACTCTGCGCCCGGCTGCGGCAGGACGGGATCAAGATCCCCATCATCATGCTGACCGGCGCCGACGCCGAGCAGGATATCGTGCGCGGGCTCGATGCCGGCGCCAACGACTACATCGCGAAGCCCTTCCGCATCGCGGAACTGCTGGCGCGGCTCCGCGCCCAGCTCCGGGTCTTCGACAATTCCGAGGACGCGGTCTTCGTCATCGGGCCCTACACCTTCCGCCCCTCCGCCAAGCTCCTGCTGGAGCCGCTGAAGGGCCGCAAGATCCGGCTGACCGAGAAGGAGGCCGCGATCCTGAAGTTCCTCTACCGCGCCGGCGGCCGGCCGGTGGGGCGGCAGGTGCTGCTGAACGAGGTCTGGGGCTACAACGCTGCCGTCACCACGCACACGCTGGAGACGCACATCTACCGCCTGCGGCAGAAGATCGAGCCCGACCCGGCCAATGCCGCCCTGCTGCTGACCGAGGGCGGCGGCTACCGCCTCGACCCCCAGGCCGGCCGCATCGCCGCCTGAGGCGGAACGAAAGCCGGGCCGGAAGGCCCGGCTTTCCTCATGCGCCCTCCTCCGGCGCCAGGGCCAGCTCCCGCAGCACCTCCAGGAACACGCCGAACCGCTCGGCCCCGATCCGCGCCGCCCACTCCGCCTGGAGCCCCCGCATGCTGGCCCAGATCGCCTCCGCGATATGCCGGCCCTTCGGCGTCAGGTGGATCAACCCCCGTGCCCCCCGCCGCTCCAGATAGCCCTGGCGCACCAGCTGCGCGATGGCATGGTGCGCCGCCTGCCGGGACATGTTGAGCCGCCGCGCCAGCTCCGAAGGCCGCGCCCCGTCCGGCAGCGGATAGGAGAAGACGGCCAGATGCGTCTCGTGCACGTCCGTGCCGCCGGCGGCGCGGATGGCCGCCTCCACCCGCCGCCGCGCCTTCTGGAAGCACAACCGGGCCAGCGCGCCCACGAAGGGCGGCCCCTCCGCTCTCTTCTCGCTTGACGTCATTGTAAAGTCTCTTTACGAATTTCCGTAAAGAGACTTTACGAAGGGAGGGCGGGAATGGAAACCTCGATGGAGCCGGTGACCGTGCGGATCGGCGCGCTGGACCTGCGCTTCCTGGTCGATGAGCACCACGGCGCGGGCGAGATGATCCTCTTCGAATTCACCGTGCCGCCCGAGGCCCGCGTCCCCGCGCCGCATCACCACGCGGCGGTGGACGAGGCGGTCTATGGCCTCGCCGGCATCCTGACCGTGACGGTGGACGGCATCCCCCGCGAGATCCGCGCCGGCGATGTCGCCTTCATCCCCCGCGGCGCTGTCCACCACCACGAGAACCGCCACGAGGAGATCGCCCGCGCTCTGGTGCTCCTGACGCCGGGCTCCATCGGCCGCGCCTATTTCGAGGAGATGGCGGCGGCCGTGGCCGGGCCGGACAGGCCCGATCCCGCGCGGGTGAGGGAGATCATGCTGCGGCATGGGCTGGTGCCGGCCTGAGGACATCGCCCCGTCCTGCCGCTTCCCGCCTTGACGCCCCCCCCCCCCGCCTTGACGCCCCTGGGCCGCCCGGCCGACCCTGCACCGGCCGGAGCGGAGACCCTGCCTTGACCGAGATGGCCACGCCCAACCTCCCCTCGCGCGATTTCGCGGCGACCGCGCGATTCTTCGCGCGCCTCGGCTTCCGGGAAACCTGGCGCGACGCGGGCTGGATGATCCTGCGGCGCGGCGGCCTCGTCCTCGAATTCTTCCTCCAGCCCGAGCTCGACCCGGCCCGCAGCGGCTTCGGCTGCTGCCTCCGGCTGCAGGACGCCGAGGCCTTCTTCCAGGCCGCGCGCGCCGCCGGCGTGCCAGAGGCCGACACTGGCTGGCCGCGCGCGCACCGCCCCCGGCGGGAGGCCTGGGGCGGTACGGTGGGCGCCCTGGTCGATCCGGATGGAACCCTGTTCCGCCTGGTGCAGGAGCCCGGCTGAGCCCCCGATCCGCGCCTCAGACCCAGCGGCTCAACCCCGGCGCCTCAACCCCGGCCGCCCAGGAAGGGGTTGGAGCGGCGCTCCTCGCCGAAGCTGGAGCCCGGCCCGTGGCCGCAGAGGAAGCGGATCTCGTCCCCGAGCGGCAGCAGCTTCCGCTCGATCGCGGCGATCAGCGCCGCGCCGTCGCCATAGGGGAAGTCCGTCCGCCCGACCGAGCCGCGGAAGATCACATCCCCCACCACCGCCACCCCGAGCGCGGTGGAGACGAAGACGACATGGCCCGGCGTGTGGCCGGGGCAGTGCAGCACCGCGAAATCCTGCCCGGCGATGGACACCGTCTCGCCCTCGGCCAGCCAGCGGTCCGGCGTGACGCTCTCCAGATCCGTGATGCCGAAGCGCGCGCCCTGCTCGGCCAGCCCCTCCAGCAGGAAGCCGTCGCGCCGGTCCGGCCCCTCGATCGGCACCGGCCCGCCCTGCCGCGCCTCCAGCGCGCGCTTCAGCGCGGCGGCGCCCCCGGCATGATCCAGATGGCCATGGGTGAGCAGGATGCGCTCCACCGTGAAGCCCGCCCGGTCCAGCCCCGCCAGGATGCGCGGCACATCCCCGCCCGGATCGACCACGACCCCGCGCCCGCTCTCCGCATCCCAGATCAGGGTGCAGTTCTGCTGGAAGGGCGTGACCGGAATCTGGGCGGCCTGGAACTGGGACATGACGCCCGCGTGCCATAGGGGGCGGGGGTGGGTCAACGGGGAGGCGTCCTCGGCCTGCGCGTCTGCTGTCCGGGCCGCTGCTTCGGGGGAAGGCTCTGCCTTCCCCCGGACCTCCATCCGCCAGGAGGCTGAGCCTCCTGGACCTGCTTGAGAAAGCAATCACTCTTCCGTAAAGTAATCCTCGTCGATTCTTTTAACGACTACGGTCCGGTCCACGCGGACGCCGACTTTATACTCAATGATCAAATCCGAAAATCTGCCGCCGTCGATCAGGATCACGCGTTGCGGAATGTGCCGCACATAGTTGATCGCCTGCGCGCTGAAGGTTGATGTTGTGACGAATACACCCTTTGTTGCGCCTAAACCAACTAGGCTGCCCACGAAGCTTTGTATTTCTGGCCGTCCAACCCCTACATGCGAGGCATAGCGTTTTGCCTGAACATAGATTCGGTCTAGACCCAATCTGTCTTCATCAATAACACCATCAACGCCACCATCGCCGCTTTGTCCGAGCTTTAGTGCTGCGCGATCATGGCTTCCGCCATAGCCCATTGCGACCAGAAGATCGACAATCATATATTCGAAGAAGGCCGGGCTTTGCGCCAGGATGCGCTGAAGGAGTTCGATCTTGAGCGCGGCGTGAATCAAGCCATGGGCGGCATCTATTTGCTCTTCAGGCGTGGCTTCTGAAGTCGCGGCTGCCTGCGACACGAATTTTTCTTCCGGACTGACCTGACTGCCACTCTTCTGATAGAATTCAAGAAAAGATGGGAAGTTCTTAAGAATTTCCACATCAATCTTGACTGGATTGCTTTCGAGAAGCGCATGCCCGGCGGTGCTGGCCACAAAGCGGCCTCGGCCAGGGCTTTCAATCAGCCCTGCCTTTGTCATGTAAAACTTTGCCCAGTGTACCCGATTATGAAGAAGGCGCTGCCGGCCGCTCGGAAGCATTTCTTCCCGTTCCTCGGCTGTCAGTTCAAGCGCATCTGCAAGCTGTTCAGCAGCTTGTGGCACGCGGCTTTCGCCCTTGGCCGCAATGCGAAGCACAGGCAGCATGAGTGTCTGATAATCAGGAATTGGCAAAGTATTTCCTCCACCTCATGCTCAAGTATAGCAATGGATTCTTGTGCTGCCAGAGGCATCAGCGGGCAGGGGTCGGCAGAGCGGGCAGCGATCACCATTGCCGAGCTGCGTCTACACCCTCATCTTGACAAGAGGACTAAATTCCTACAACCTCCAACTTCCCCCATCCCTGGAACGGCCCCCATGTCCAGCCCCACCACCCCTCCCCCCTGGACCCCGCTCTCCGACGCCGCCTGGGCCGCTCTCCAGCCTCATCTCCCGCCGCTCGCCCCCCAGGGCCGCCGCACGCCGGACCTCCGCGCGCGCATGGACGCCATCTTCCACATGGCCCACCAGCGCGGCGCGCCCTGGAAGAATCTCCCGGCACATTTCGGCCGCCCCGACACCGTCGCCCGCTTCTTCCGCCGCCTGACGCATGCGGGCTTCTGGCACCGCATTCTGAAAGCCTTGGCGGAAGCCCCGCCGGACCATCCGCTGAAGGCCATCGGGCACACCCTCTGCCGCGCCTGCCGCCGCGCCGCGCGCCTCGGTGGCCTGCCGCTCCTCCTGCTCATCCGCCGCCTCGGCCTGCGTTCGGCGCTGGATGCACCCCCCTGGCTGCTGCCCGATCCGCTTTTGTCCGAAACCCTGCTCGCCTGGCCGCTCGGCCCGCGCCCCACCCGCGAGACGCTGCGCGCCCTGGCCCGTCTGCTGCGCGATGCCGCCGGGCGGCGCTCCATCCCGCGCTCCGTCCGCCTCGGCTGGCCATGACCGCCTTGCCCGCGCCGCGCCGCTGCGGCAAACCCCCGGGACTTCGCTCGTTCGGAAAAAGGGACCCACGCAATGGCGGTCAAGGACGTGAAAAAGGTGGT
Organism: Teichococcus aerofrigidensis; assembly: GCF_054073225.1. Taxonomy (NCBI): domain Bacteria; kingdom Pseudomonadati; phylum Pseudomonadota; class Alphaproteobacteria; order Acetobacterales; family Roseomonadaceae; genus Roseomonas; species Teichococcus aerofrigidensis. The sequence goes on along the minus strand of NZ_JBSXMU010000093.1, from coordinate 8,042 downwards.
GCTCGCCTATTCCGGCGGGCTGGACACTTCCGTCATCCTGAAGTGGCTGCAGACCACCTATCAGTGTGAGGTGGTGACCTTCACCGCCGATCTCGGCCAGGGCGAGGAACTCGGCCCGGCCCGGGACAAGGCCCTGATGCTCGGCATCAAGGAAGAGAACATCTTCATCGACGACCTGCGCGAGGAATTCACGCGGGACTTCGTCTTCCCCATGTTCCGCGCCAACGCGCTGTACGAGGGCTGCTACCTGCTGGGCACCAGCATCGCCCGCCCCCTGATCGCCAAGCGCCAGATCGAGATCGCCGAGCAGGTCGGCGCCGACGCCGTCTCCCACGGCGCCACCGGCAAGGGCAACGACCAGGTCCGCTTCGAGATCGGCTACTACTCCCTGAAGCCGGACGTGAAGGTCATCGCCCCCTGGCGCGAATGGGACCTGACGTCCCGCACCCGCCTGCTGGAATTCGCCGAGGCGAACCAGATCCCCATCGCCAAGGACAAGCGCGGCGAGGCCCCCTTCAGCGTCGACGCCAACCTCCTGCACAGCAGCTCCGAGGGCAAGATCCTGGAGGAGCCGTGGGACGAGCCCCCGGAAATCGTCTGGCAGCGCACCATCCGCCCCGAGGACGCGCCCGACGTCGCGACCGAGATCACCATCGAGTTCGAGCGCGGCGACGCGGTGGCCATCAATGGCGAGCGCCTCTCCCCCGCCACCCTGCTGACCAGGCTGAACGCCCTCGGCAAGGCCAACGGCATCGGCCGGCTGGACCTCGTGGAGAACCGCTTCGTCGGCATGAAGTCCCGCGGCTGCTACGAGACCCCCGGCGGCACCATCCTCCACGCCGCCCACCGCGCCATCGAGAGCATCACCCTGGATCGTGAGGTCGCCCACCTCAAGGACAGCCTGATGCCCAAGTACGCGGAGCTGATCTACAACGGCTTCTGGTTCGCGCCTGAGCGCCGGATGATCCAGGCGATGGTCGATGAAAGCCAGAGGAGCGTCAGCGGCACCGTCCGCCTGAAGCTGTACAAGGGCAACACCATCGTGACGGGCCGCCAGTCCCCGAACAGCCTCTACTCCATGAAGCACGTGACCTTCGAGGACGACCAGGGCGCCTACGACCAGTTCGACGCCCAGGGCTTCATCAAGCTCAACGCGCTGCGCCTGCGCCTCGGCGCCATGGCCGGCCGCAAGGGCGGCGCTCTCTGAAAGGCATCGGGGGTGCCGTTCCGAAGGCGCCCCCACGCCTCCTGAAGGGGCGAAACCGGCCGGACCACGCGGCGTTAGGCGTCCATCGGAACCCGTCAGGGTTTCTCGACACAGTGGAGGAACGCCGCATGACTTTCCGGATCACCCGCCTCACCCTGCTCGCCGCCGCGATGACGGCGGGCGCCTCCTTCGCTCAGGCCCAGAGCTACAACACCGGGGCTGGCCCGATCACGGGTTCCTCGGCCTCGACGCCGGCCGCGCAGTATCCCCAGACCGGGCAGCAAGGCATGCAGGGCCGGCCGATGCATGGCCATCGTCCCATGGGCTCGGCCGCCCCGATGGGCAGCAGCGGCGGAATGGCAGGCAGCGGTGGGGACATGAGCGGCGGCAGGTCCACCACGCCGAACGATCCGCTGGCCGGCGTCACACTGCCGTCGCAGCCCGGCGTTGGAAACGGTGCCTTCAATGGCGGTGGCCTGGTGCTGGAACACCTGCCCGACGGCACGACCCGCGTGGTCCGCTGACGGCCGGCGCCAGGGCGCCCGATGAAGGAAAGGCCGGGCGATCGCCCGGCCTTTCCGCGTTCAGCCCGGGGATGCACCCCGGAGGCGATGGTCTAACCCCAGGGGCCGCGGGACCGCTGCGGGCCGGGTCGGACGCGGCTCCACGGGCCGGGGGCGGTGCCAGCGGCCGGGCGCGCCGCCATCTCCGGGATGCCCGAACGACCCCCGCCACGGCTCTGGCCCGTCATCTGCCGCAGCGCCGCCACGCGGTTCTCGGTCTTCGGATGGGTGGAGAAGAGGTTGTCCATCCGCGCGCCGGAGAGCGGGTTGACGATGAACATATGCGCCATGGCCGGATTGTTCTCGGCCGCCTGATTGACGAAGGCGAGGCGCCCCTGCTCCAGCCGCAACAGGGCATTGGCGAGCCCCGCCGGATTGCCGCTGATCTCCGCACCCACCCGGTCGGCCTCGTACTCGCGGGAGCGGCTGATCGCCATCTGCACCAGCATGGCGGCGAGAGGGGCCAGTATCATCATCAGCAGCGTGCCGATCGGCCCCAGGCCGCGACCGTCCCGGTTGCCGCCGAACAGGAAGCCGAACTGCGCGATCATGCCGATGGCGCCGGCGAGGCACGCCGTCATGGTCATGATCAGCGTGTCGCGGTTGCGGATATGCGCCAGCTCATGGGCGATGACGCCGGCCACTTCCTCGGGCGGCATGCGGTTCAGCAGCCCGGTGTTGACGGCGACCGCCGCGTTCTGCGGGTTGCGGCCGGTGGCGAAGGCGTTCGGCTGATCCTCATGGATGATATAGAGGGCCGGCATCGGGATGCCGGCGTTGCGCGCCAGCCGCTCCGTCATGCGGTAGAGCTCCGGCGCGTCCTGCGGCCCGATGGGCTGGGCATTGTTCATCCGCAGCACCATCTTGTCGCTGTTCCACCAGGCGAAAAGATTGGTGGCGCAGGCGAAGAGAAAGGCCACCATCATGCCGCTCCGCCCGCCGATGGCGCCGCCGACGACGACGAAGAGGGCGGTCATGGCCGCGAGCAGCAGGGTCGTGCGCAGGTATCCGTTCATGCCCCTCTTTTCCTCAGCACCCTTTCCACCCCAGATGGGAAGCATGACGACACTTCCACAAGAGGCCGACCGCCCGGCCGGCCCCGCCCAGACCTCCACCCCGGCGCCTGCCGCCGACCAGGCGGCCCGTCCCGTCCCCGGCCCCATGCCCAAGGAGATCGACGGCCCCGCCGGGCCGGAACCCACGCGCTATGGCGACTGGGAAAGGAAGGGCCGCGTCAGCGACTTCTGACCGGAATGGAAAGCGAACCGTCTGGGGCGGGCGCCGGCGCGGCGCACACCAGATCTGGTGGCTGAGAACGTTACCGAACGTCAGCGATTCGTTCGCGCGACTCGGAGCATGGCCTTGATTCGAGAGGGCGCGCCCGTGTAACCGTTCAGGTTCTGTTCGGCTGTGTCGCGGGTGCGAGGCTGAGCCAGAGACTGACCGCCAGGACCCCCAGGCCCGCGGCGAGCAGCGCCGGCACCGCCCCCGCCAGCGCCATGGCCAGGCCGAAGACGCCCGGCCCCGCCGATTGCCCCAGGAAATAGCTGAAGGCATGCAGGGCGACGGCCGAACCCCGCGCCAGGGGCGCCACCTCGGTTACCCGCACCTGGATGCTGTTGTGCAGCATGAAGAAACCGAGCCCGATGAGGAAGCTGCCGCCGATTCCGGCCCAGGGCCGTTCCAGCCCCCAGGCCAGGGCGGTGGCGGTCATGCCCAGTGCCACCAGGCCCCCGGCCAGCCGCATCATCGCCGCCTGCCCGATGGCGCGCAGCAGGAAGGCCGCCAACAGCGCATAGCCGAAGCCGCCGAGGCCGAAGGCGGCGATGGCGATCCCGGCCCGCAGCGTGCCATGCCCGTCCTGTCCCAGCAGGACGGCCAGGAAGGGCATGGGGCCGAAGACCAGCATGCCCTCGATGAAGACGCCGCCATAGAGCGGGCGGGCGCGCGGATTGGCCAGGATGGCCCGGTAGCGCCGCGCCACCTCGGCGGGGGAGGGGGCCGGGCCCGGCGGGGCGGCCGCCGGCTGCCGCCGCGCGTCGCGCCAGAGCACCGCCCAGGACAGCGCCGCCGCCGCGGCGCAGACCCACATCACGCCCCGCCAGCCGACCAGCGGCGCGATCCCGCCCGAGACCGCCCCGCCCGCCAGCTGGCCCAGGATGGCGCAGGCCAGCACCCGGCTGATCGCCACCTGACGCTGGGCCATGGGCACCGAATCGCCGAACAGGGCGAGGGTGAGGGGAAAGATGCCGCCGGCCGCCAGCCCGGCCGCGATCCGCGCGGCGAACAGCCCGTCCAGCCCCGGCGCCAGCGCGCAGAGGGCCAGCGTCACCGCCAGCAATCCGATGCAGAGCAGCACCACGCGGCGCTTGCCGAAGGCATCGCCGACCGGGCCCAGCACCGGCTGCACCAGCGCGTAGGGCAGGGCGAAGGCGCTGGCGAGCAGCGCCACGCGCTCATGCGGCGCGGCGAAGTCGAGGGCCAGCTCGGCCATCAGCGGATCGAGCGCCCGCCCGGCCAGGGCGCCGGAGAAGCCCGCGAAACCGAAGACCACGATCATCCGGCGCAGCGTCCGGGGATCGGCGAAGGGGTTGTCCATGCCGCCGATGCTGTGGGGCGACGCCGGCGGCGGCAACCGGGGCGCAGGAGAATCCATGCGGCTCAGCCCTCGCTGCGTCCCCCCGGATAGGCCGGCCGGCCATCGCAGAGCGGCAGCCAGGGGAGGCGCTCGGCGGCCTGGGTGTGGTCGGCCGGCGGCAGGGCTCCGGGATCGTCCAGGCTGGCGATGGTGATGTCGATCTCGTCCGGCAGGTCGTCATGCCGGTAGGTCAGGCTGGTGCCGCAGGCGGCGCAGAAGCCGCGCCAGACGCCGGGACTCGACTCGAACAGGCCGAGCCGGCCGGTGGTGCAGCGGAAGTCGCGCCGCGCCACGCTGAACCAGGCGACCACGGGCGCGCCGGCCGCGCGGCGGCAGGAGGCGCAGTGGCAGAGCGTGGCGTGGAAGGGCGTGCCGCCCGCCGCGTAGCGGATGGCGCCGCAGAGACAGCCTCCGGTCAGCATCGGTCCCTCTCCTCCCGCAGCCCCGCGAAGAAGGCGCGCAACAGGGTGGCGCATTCCGTCTCGCGCAGGCCACCCACGATCTCCGGCGCATGGTGGCAGGAGCCGGCGGCGAGGACGCGCGCGCCATGCTCGACGCCGCCGCCCTTCGGGTCATAGGCCCCGAAGGCCAGCCGCCGCACGCGGAAGAAGCTCGCCGCCTGGGCGCACATCGGGCAGGGCTCCAGCGTCACCGTCAGGGTGCAGTCGGGCAGGCGGGGCTCGCCGCGCGCCGCGGCCGCCTGGCGCAGGGCCAGGATCTCGGCATGGGCGGTGGGGTCGCAGAGCTCCTCCACCCGGTTGCCGGCGCGGCCCAGCACCGTGCCGTCCGGCGCGGTGACCACGGCGCCCACCGGTACCTCGCCGCGCGCGGCGGCGGCGCGCGCCTCCTCCAGCGCGAGGGCGATGGGGCTGGGGGCGGAGGGGCCAGGGCTGGGCATGCGGCGGAACCATCGGTGGGGAACGAATCCGGCAGCGGGCAGGGCCAAGCCTGCGCTATCCTCGGCGGCCACCGCATCCCCGGCCACCGTATCCAGGGAGTTCCGCCATGTACTTCACGATCAGCCAGAACGCCTCCGGCCAGTACTACTGGAACCTCAGATCCGCCAACCACCAGATCGTCGCCGGCGGCGAGACCTACCACAACAAGCGCGACTGCCTGGCCGCGATCGAGCTGGTGAAGGGCACCGGCGCGGCGACGCCGGTCAAGGATCAGACCGCGGCCGCCGCCGGCAGGACCGGCGGCTGAGCCGGCGCGGGTCCGGGGAGGCCCTCAGCTCCCCGGCCCGATGAGCTGCCCGCCATCGACCACGACACTCTGCCCGGTCACCCAGCGGGCGCGGCGGGAGGCCAGGAACAGCACCACATCGGCCACCGCCTCGGGCTCGCCCAGCCGGCCGGAGGGGATCTGGCGGCGGATCTCCTCGTAGAGCGGCGCGCCCTCCAGCCGGCGCTTCTCCCACATGCCGCCGGGGAACTCGATGGAGCCGGGCGCCACGGCGTTCACCCGGATGCCGCGCGCGGCGTACATCTTGGCCTGGCTGCCGGTGTAGTGGTCGATCGCCGCCTTCATCGCGCCATAGGGCGCGCTGCGGGCGCTGGCGCGCAGCGCCGAGATCGAGGAGACGTTGACGATCGCCCCCGCCCCGGACCGCTCCAGGAAGGGCAGCGCCGCCTGGCTGGCGCGCACGGTGGCCATCATGTCGATGTGGAAGGCGGCGGACCAGCCGGCCTCGTCATCGGTGGAACCGAAGCCGGAGGCGTTGTTCACCAGCACGTCGAGCCCGCCCAGCGCCGCCGCCGCCTCGGGGATGAAGCGGGCGATCTGCGCCGCCTCGGCGAGGTCGCAGGGCGCGGCGAAGGCGGTGACGCCGAGCGCCGCGATCTCCGCCCGCGTCGCCTCCAGCGCCTCGGCGCCGCGCGCGCAGATCGCGACCGCGGCACCCTCCTGCGCGAAGCCCAGCGCGATGGCGCGGCCGATGCCGCGGCTGCCGCCCATCACCACCACGCGTTTGCCGCTCAACTGCATCGGGGCCTCCCTCGGATTCTGAAATGCATTGTTCTCACCGGGCGGCGGGGCTAGCAACCGCAGCCATGCGCACCCTCCCCCTGATCGGCCTGACCCTCGATGCGGAACAGCCCGGCGGCTATTCCAGGCTGCCCTGGTACGCCCTGCGGCAGAACTACTTCTCCGGCGTCACGGCGGCGGGCGGGCTGCCGGTCGCCCTGCCGCACGAGCTGTCGCTGGCCGGCGCCTATCTCGACGAGATCGACGGGCTGCTGGTCACCGGCGGCGCCTTCGATGTCGATCCGTCGCTCTATGGCGGCGGCCCGGCGCATCCGACGGTGGCGCTGAAGCAGGGGCGCACCGCCTTCGAGCTGGCCATGGTGCGCGGCGCGCTGGAGCGGGACATGCCGGTGCTCGGCATCTGCGGCGGCGAGCAGCTGCTGGCGGTGGCGCTGGGCGGCACGCTGATCCAGCACATCCCGGACAGCATCCCCGCGGCGCTGGCGCATGAGCAGCCCAACCCGCGCACCGAGCCCGGGCACGAGGTGGCGATCACCGGCGGCACGCTGCTGGCGCGCCTCGTGGGCGTGCCGCGCATGGCGGTGAACTCGGCGCACCACCAGGCGGTGGCGGCGCCGGGGCCGCGCGCGGCGGTCAACGCCGTGGCGCCGGACGGGGTCATCGAGGGGATCGAGAGCACCGGGCACCGCTTCGCCCTCGGCGTGCAGTGGCACCCGGAATACGCCGTGGACCCGAGGGACCAGGCGATCCTGGACGGGTTCGTCGCCGCCTGCCGCGAGGCCGCCGCCGCGCGGAGGGCCGCATGAACGGCGAGGAGACGGCGGAGGGCGGCCCGGCCACGGAGGAGCGCGGCGAGCGCATCGCCAAGTGGCTGGCCCGCGCCGGGGTGGCCAGCCGGCGCGACGCCGAGCGGCTGATCGCCGAGGGCGCGGTCTCGCTGAACGGCCGCGCGGTGGAAAGCCCGGCGACCTTCGTCGGCCCGGAGGACCGGGTGACGGTGGGCGGCAAGCCGGTCGGCGCGCCGGAGCGCACGCGGCTGTTCCGCTACCACAAGCCGCCCGGGCTGGTGACGACGCACAAGGACCCCGAGGGGCGGCGCACGGTCTTCGAGGAGCTGCCGACGGCGCTGCCGCGCCTGGTCTCGGTCGGCCGGCTCGACCTCAATTCCGAGGGGCTGCTGCTGCTGACCAATGACGGCGCGCTGAGCCGCAAGCTGGAACTGCCCGGCAATGCCTGGATCCGCCGCTACCGCGCCCGCGTGCACGGCCGTGTCGATGAGCGGGCGCTGGCGGCGCTGGCCCATGGCGTCACGGTGGAGGGCGTGGCCTACGGCCCGATCGAGGCGGGGCTGGATTCGCGCCAGGGCACCAATGCCTGGCTGACCGTCTCGCTGGCCGAGGGCAAGAATCGCGAGGTGCGGCGCGTGCTGCAGCATCTCGGCCTCACCGTCACGCGGCTGATCCGCACCGCCTACGGCCCCTTCACCCTGGGGCCGCTGCCGCGCGGCGCGGTGGAGGAGATCAACGCCAAGGTGCTGCGCGAGCAGCTCGGCCTCGACGCGCCGCCCCGGCTGCAGCGCGGCGTCGAGCGCGCCGCCCAGGCCCGCGCCGCCGCCGAGACCGCCGCGGCCCGCGCCCTGGCGCAGGGA
>NZ_JBSXMU010000092.1:0-13449 GCF_054073225.1 Teichococcus aerofrigidensis | reverse complement strand
CTGCTCGCCCTCGGCCCCAGCGCCAACTGGGCGGGCAAGGTCTGGCCGGCGGAACGCTTCGTGCAGCTGTTCCAGGCCCTGGCGGCGCCCGGCGGACCCCTGCCGGGCGCCTGGCCGGTGGTGCTGGCCGGGCCCGGCGGGACGGAGGCGGCCATGGCGGCGCCGGTGCTGGCCGCCCTGCCCGGCGCGGTCGATCTGGTGGGGCGGCTGAGCCTGCCCGAGGCGGCGGCCGTCCTGTCCCGCTGCCGCCTCTTCATCGGCAATGATTCCGGGCTGATGCACCTCTCGGCCGCCGCCGGGACGCCGACGCTCGGCCTCTTCGGCCCCACCCCGGCGAGCGAGTACGCGCCGACCGGACGCTGCGCCGGGCCGGTGCTGGCGCGCGGCGCGCCGGGCCAGGCGCCGATGGAGGCCCTGCCGGTGCGGGATGCGCTGGAGGCCGCCACCGGCCTGCTGCGCCGCTGCGGCGGGGCGGCATGACCGGCGGGGCGCCGTTGCGCGTCGCCCAGGTCATGGCCGGCGCGGCGATGGGCGGCGCCGAGGGCTTCTACGAGCGGCTGACGCTCGCGCTGCACGGCGCCGGGGACGCGGTGCTGCCGGTGATCCGCCGCGATCCGGCGCGGGCCGCGCGGCTGACGGTCCAGGGCCTGACACCCTTGCAGCTCCGCTTCGGCAACTGGTGGCTCGACTGGATGACGCGGCCGCGCCTGCGCCTCGCCCTGCGCGGTTTCGCGCCGCGGGTCGTGGTCTCCTGGATGAACCGGGGCACCCGCTTCACCCCGCGCGGCCCCTGGACCCTGGTCGGCCGGCTCGGCGGCTACTACGACCTGAGGTACTACCGCCATTGCGACCATCTGGTGGGCAACACGCGGGACCTGGCGCGCTGGATCGCGGCACAGGGCTGGCCGGCGGAGCGGGTGCACTACCTGCCGAATTTCGTCGACGACATGCGCGGCGCCCTGCCGGCGGAGCTGGACCTGCCGCCACAGCGGCCGCGCCTCCTGGCGCTCGGCCGGCTGCACCGCAACAAGGGCTTCGATACCCTGCTGCGCGCCCTGCCGGAGGTGCCCGGCGCGGTGCTGGCGATCGCCGGGGAGGGGCCGGAGCGGGCGGCGCTGGAGTCGCTGGCGCGGGAGCTGGGCGTGGCCGGGCGGGTGCGCTTCCTGGGCTGGCGGCAGGATGCCGGGGCGCTGCTCGCCGCCTGCGACGTCTTCGTCTGTTCCTCCCGCCACGAGCCGCTGGGGAACATGGTGCTGGAGGCCTGGAGCGCCGGCCGGCCGGTGGTGGCGGTGGCCGCGCAGGGCCCCTCCGAGCTGATCCGCGAGGGCGAGACCGGCCTGCTGGTGCCGAAGGAATCGCCCGCCGCCCTGGGCCGCGCCATCGCCGGCCTGCTGGCCGATCCCGGCCGCCGCGCCGCGCTGGCCGAGGCCGGCCGCGCCGCCTATGACGCGGACTTCGCCGCGGCGCCCGTGCTTGCGCGATGGCGCGGCTTCCTGCAACAGGTGGAGCGGCGGCCGGCCTCCGGCGCCGCGCCCGCGCGACCGGATGCCCCGGCGGGGTGACGACGAAACGGGGATCCCTATGTGTGGCATTGCCGGCCTGATCCTGAAGCCGGGACATGTCCCGGACGCGGCCCTGCTGCAGCGGCTGACGGCGGCGCTGGCGCATCGCGGCCCGGACGGGGCGGGGCATCACGTCGCCGCCAATGTGGCGCTGGCGCATACCCGGCTCGCCATCATCGACCTGGCGACCGGCGACCAGCCGCTCTTCGCCGGGCCGGCGGCGCTGGTCGGCAACGGCGAGATCTACAACTACCGCGAACTGCGCGACGAGAACGCCCTGGTTTGCGCCACCGGCAGCGACTGCGAGCCGCCGCTGCACCTCTTCCGCCGGGACGGGATGGCCTTCGCCGAGGGGCTGCGCGGCATGTACGCCCTGGCCATCCATGACCGCGCGGCGCGGCAGGTGGTGCTGGCGCGCGATCCCTTCGGCATCAAGCCGCTCTACACCGCCGAGGCGATGGGCGGCATCGCCTTCGCCTCCGAGCCGCAGGCGCTGATCGCCGCCGGGCTGGTGGCGCCGCGGCTGCGCGCCGAGGCGCGGAACGAGCTTCTCCAGATGCAGTTCACCACCGGCGCCGAGACCATCTTCGAGGGCATCCACCGGGTGCTGCCGGGCGAGACCATCGCCATCGCCGAGGGGCGCGTGCTGGAGCGCCGCCTCCGCCCCGCCCTGCCGGAAGGCGGGCCCGAGGCGATCGGCGAGGCCGAGGCGCTGGCGCGCTTCGACGCCGCCTTCCAGGACAGCGTGGCGCTGCACCAGCGGAGCGACGTGCCCTACGGCATGTTCCTCTCCGGCGGCACCGACAGCGCCGCCGTGCTGGCGATGATGGCGCGGCTGAACACCGCGCCGGTCACCGCCTTCACCGCCGGCTTCGACGTGAAGGGCGCGGCCGACGAGCGCGAGCGCGCCGCCGGCCTGGCCCGCGCCGCCGGCGCGCGGCACCGGACGGTGATGGTGGGCGAGGCCGATGTCTGGCGTCACCTGCCGGAGATCGTCGCCGGGATGGACGACCCGGCGGCCGACTACGCCATCATCCCGACATGGTTCCTGGCGCGCCGGGCGCGGCAGGAGGTGAAGGTGGTGCTCTCCGGCGAGGGCGGCGACGAGATCCTGGGCGGCTACGGCCGCTACCGCGCCGCCATGCGGCCCTGGTGGCTGGGCGGCAAGGCGCCGCGCACCCGGGGCGCCTTCGACCGGCTGGACGTGCTGCGCCGGCCGCCGACCGGCTGGCGGGACGGCATCGCCGCCGCCGAGGCCGCCGCCGCACTGCCGGGCCGCAGCCGGCTGATGGCGGCGCAGGCGCTCGACATCGCCGACTGGCTGCCGAACGACCTGCTGCTGAAGCTCGACCGCTGCCTGATGGCGCATGGCGTCGAGGGCCGCACCCCCTTCCTCGATCCCGGTGTCGCCGAGGCCTGCTTCCGCCTGCCGGATGGGCTGAAGGTGCGCAAGGGGGCCGGCAAGTGGCTGCTGCGCGAATGGCTGGCGCGGCACTTCCCGGCCGCCGAGCCGCACCGGCCGAAGCAGGGCTTCACCGTGCCGGTCGGCGCCTGGATCGCCGGCGCGGCGGAGCGGCTGGGGCCGCTGGTGGCGGCGCAGCCGGGCGTGGAGGAGATCGCCCGGCCCGAGAAGGTGGTGGCGCTGTTCCGGGCGGCAGCCGGCAAGCGCGAGGGCTTCGCCGCCTGGCACCTGCTGTTCCACGCGCTCTGGCACCGCCGGCATGTGGAGGGCATCGTGCCGCGGGGCGAGGACACCTTCGAATACCTGGCGGCGCGGTAGCGGCGGCCTCAGTCCTCGACGAAGGGGTTCTTGCCGCCGCGCGCGTGCAGCCGGACCGGGACGCCGGGCATGTCGAAGGCCTCGCGGAAGCTGTTCACCAGATAGCGGCGATAGTCCTCCGGCAGGTCCTCGGCCCGCGGGCCGAAGACCGCGAGCGTGGGCGGCCGCGCCTTGGGCATGGTGGCGTAGCGCAGCTTGATGCGGCGGCCATCGGCCAGCGGCGGCGTGTGGCGGGCGACGGCGGCCTCGAACCAGCGGTTCAGCTCGCCGGTCGGGATGCGCCGGTTCCAGCGCTCCATCACCTCGCGCACCGCCGGCATCAGCCGGTTCACGCCCTTGCCGGTCATGGCCGAGAGCGGCACGACGCTGATGCCCTTGAGCTGCGCCAGGGAGGCGGTGAGCACGTCGTCCAGCGCGCGGCGGTTGGCCGGGCGGTCCTCCACCGCGTCCCACTTGTTGAGGGCGATGACCACGGCGCGGCCCTCGCGCTCGGCCAGCCGGGCGATGCGGAGGTCCTGCTCGTCCATCCCCAGCAGGGCGTCGAGCACCAGCACCGCCACCTCGGCCTCCTTCAGCGCGCCGATGGTGGCGCCGACCGACATCTGCTCCAGGCTCTCGCTGATGCGCGCCTTCTTGCGCATCCCGGCGGTGTCGACGAGGCGGACGCGGCCCACCTCGTCCTCCCATTCCACCGCCACGGCGTCGCGGGTCAGGCCGGGCTCGGGGCCGGTGATCATCCGCTCCTCGCCCAGCAGGGCGTTCAGCAGGGTGGACTTGCCGGCGTTCGGGCGGCCGACGATGGCCAGCCGGAGCGGCCGGTCGCGGTCGCGCGCCTCGGGGTCCTCCTCCTCCGGCAGCATGGCGGCGGCGGTGGTGTAGAGGTCGGCGATGCCCTCGCCATGCTCGGCCGAGATCGCCACGGGGTCGCCGAGGCCCAGCTCGTAGGCCTCCATCGCCGCCAGGCCGCCGCCGCGCCCCTCGGTCTTGTTGGCGACCAGCAGCACCGGCGCCGGCTGGCGGCGCAGCCAGGCGGCGAAGGCGCGGTCGGAGGGGGTGAGCCCCGCCCGTGCGTCGATGACGAAGAGCACCAGATCGGCCTGCCGCACCGCGACCTCGGAGCTGGCGCGCATGCGGCCGGCGACGGTGTCGGGCGGCGCCTCCTCCAGCCCGGCGGTGTCGAGCAGCAGCACGTCGCGGCCGCCGAGCCGCGCCACGACCTCCTTGCGGTCACGGGTGACGCCGGGCGTGTCGTCCACGAGGGCCAGCCGGCGGCCGGCGAGGCGGTTGAACAGCGTGGACTTGCCGACGTTGGGCCGGCCGATGATCGCGATACGGGGGAGCATGATGCGCGGGGCTTTAGCCCGGAACGGGGTCGGGGGGAAAGGAATCCCTCCGTCCTGCGGCGAGAAGGGCCAGGCGCGGGGGCCATCCGGCCATCTGGCGAAGAGAAGCGGCGGCTGGCATCCTGCGGGCAAAACAATCCCGAGGAGCCTCCAGGAGATGACCCCGACCCGCCGCCTGCTGCTCGGCGCCGCGCCAGCCGCCCTGCTCCCGCTCGCCATGCCGCGCCTGGCCCGGGCCCAGGGGAACAGCATCACCCTGCTGGTGCCGACCGCCCCGGGCGGCAGCACCGACTTCGCGGGGCGCCTGCTGGCCGAGCCATTGTCGCGCCGCCTGGGCCAGCCCGTGGTGGTGGAGAACCGCGGTGGCGCCAATGGCGCGCTGGCCACCGGGGCGGTGGCCCGGGCCCAGCCGGACGGCGCCACGCTGCTGGTCCAGTACGCGGGCTATCACGTCGGCACCCCGGCCATCATTCCGGACCTCGGCTATGACGTGGTGAAGGACTTCACGCCGCTCAGCCTGCTGATGGAGGCGCCGCAGGCGGTCTTCACGCATCCTTCCGTCCCGGCGAAGGACATGGCGGAGCTGGTGGCCCATGCCAAGGCGCATCCCGGCCAGCTCAACTACGCCTCGGCCGGCAATGGCTCGATCCAGCACCTGGGCACCGAGCTGCTGAAGCAGCGCGAGGGGATCGAGATGACCCATGTCTCCTATCGCGGCACCGGGCCGGCGATCCAGGACCTGATCGCGGGCCGGGTGCAGGTCTTCCTGACCACCCCGCCGCCGCTGATGCCCTTCGTGCGCGAGGGCAAGCTCCGCGCCCTGGCCATCGCCGCCGAGACGCGCCATCCCGCCCTGCCGGAGGTGCCGACCATGGCCGAGGCCGGCCTGCCGGGCTTCCTCAGCCTGGCCTGGTTCGCCGTCTTCGCCCCGGCCCGGCTGCCGGAGGACAAGGCGCGCCGGCTGGTCGGGGCGATCGAGGCGGTGACGCAGGAGCCGGACTACCAGCGGCGCGTGACGGAGCAGGGCGGCTTCGTCCGCCGCCAGAGCGGCGCCGAGCTGGGCCGCCGGGTCGAGGAGGAACTGGCGGAATGGCGCCGGGTGGCGCGCGAGGCGGGCATCAAGGCGGAGTAAGGCGGGGCCGGCCGCGCCCCGCCTGGGCCCCCGCCTCATGCCGTCAGTTCCAGAGATCGGAGCGCGGCGGCACCACCTCGTCATCGACGCGCAGCTGCAGCCGCTCGAAGCCGCGCACCAGCGTGCCGGTGGATTCGAAGGTGAAGGCGGCGCCCCAGCCGGCCTGCGGCGTCGCCAGGAAGTCGCGGAAGGCGAGGATCTCGGCCTTGTGGGCGGCGAACTGCGCGCCGGTGAGGTCGAGGATGAAGAGGTCATGGCCCGACTGGCCGTCGAACAGCGCCCGGCCCTCGGCCAGGGTGTAGGTCAGGCGGTCGTCGCCGTCGCCGGCATAGACGGTGTCGTTGCCGCCGAGCCGGGCGATGATCCGGTCATCGCCGGAATCGCCGGTGATGAAGTCGTCGCCCAGACCGCCATTGATCTGGTCGTCGCCGGCGCCGCCATGGACGCGATCATCGCCGTCACCGGCGTTGATCGTGTCGTCGCCGTGGTCGCCGGTGATGAAATCGTCGCCCTGGCCGGCGGTGAGGGTGTCGTGCCCGCCGCCGCCGTGGAGGGTGTCGTCGCCCTGGCCGGCGCTGATCGTGTCGTCGCCCTCGCCGCCGGTGATGAAGTCCTGGCCCCGACCGGTGCGGATGACATCATGGCCGGTGCCGCCATGCACCGTGGAGGGGCCGGTGGCGCCGCTGAAGTTGATGTCGTCATCCCCCTCGTCGCCGGTGGCGAAGTTCCGCCCGCTGCCGGAGGCGTGGAGGATGTCGTTGCCGGCGCCGCCGAAGAGGCTGTTGTTGCCGTCGCCGCCGAGCAGGGTGTCGTCCCCTTCGCCGCCGCCGAGGCTGTCATCGCCCGCGCCGCCGAAAATCCAGTCATGGCCGCCGCCCGCCCAGACGCTGTCGGCGCCGACGGTGCCCCAGACCTCATCGGCGGCGCCGGTGGTCTGCCAGGCATAGACGCCGGGCGTGCCAAGGATGAGCTTCACCATATCGAGACCTTCCGGAAGAGGAATGTCTCGATAATGAGATTATTTTACGACTTGTAAACGATTTTCTGCTGCCATCCGCCGCGGGACCCTGTGGGCCCCGCGGCGAGGAATCAGCGGAAGGCCATCAGCGTGCCGTCATCGTCGAGCAGCAGCAGCGTGGCCTGGGCGACGGCGCCCGGCAGGGTCGCCGGGCCGCGCAGCCGCAGGCGGCCGCTGACGGTGCCCTCGGCCGGATCGACCAGCAGCGCCTCGCCGGCGCTGGAGGGCAGGATGAGCCGCCCGCCCGCCAGGATGGGCGCCGCGAAGCTGGCCGGCTCGTCGCGCCGCTCCTGGCCCGGTGGCGGGGCGTTGAGGTCGGTGATCCAGCGGATCCGGCCATCCTCGCGGCCGAGCGCCAGCAACTCACCGCTGGCGCCGATCAGGAACAGCCAGTCGCCCACCGGCAGCGGCGTCTCGGTGCCGCCCACCTCGCGTTCCCAGAGGCGCCGCCCGGAGCGCAGATCGACCGCCATGGAGGTGCCGCCCATGCCCATGGCATAGACCCGCCCGTCCTGGATCACCGGCAGGCCGCGGATGCCGGTGATCTCGCCCAGCCCGCCCAGGCCCTGGCCCGCCAGGCTCTCGGACCAGAGCAGCTGGCCATCCGCCGGGCGCATCGCGACCAGCTCGCCGGAGGGGAAGCCGGCCACCAGGAAATCGTCCTGCACCGCCGGCGCCGGGAGGCCGAGCGGCACCGCCGTCGCCGCCTGGGCGCGGTAGTTCCAGAGCGCGCGCCCGTCCTCGGCCGAGAAGGCCAGGAGCTGGTTGTCGATGGTCGGCACGAAGACCCGGCCGCCCGCCACGGCCGGGGCGCCGCGCGCCGGGGCGGCGAGGCGCTTGCGCCAGCGCGGCTGCCCGTCGGCGGGGTTCAGCGCCAGAAGCTCGGCCATGCCGGTGGCGACGAAGAGCAGGCCCTGGTCGTGACTGCAGCCGCCGCCCACGGCCCCGGTGCTGTCCTCCTCGGGCCGGGTGTCGAAGCGCCAGCGCCGCCCGCCGCCCGCCAGATCGAAGGCGGAGACAACGCCATAGGCATCGACGGTGAAGACCGTGTTTTCCGCCACCACCGGGCCGGCGGTGATGCGCCGGCGATAGCCGCTGCCGGTGCCGGCCGAGGCGCGCCAGGCTTCCGCCGGCTGCCCGGCGAGGGCCGCGTGGCCGGGGCTGTGGGCGACATTGCCGCCGGGCTGCGGCCAGTCGGCCCGGTCCGCGGCCGGGGGCAGGAGGAGCGGCTGCCCCGCCAGGGCGGGATCGGCCGCCAGCTCCCGCCGCGCCGTCAGGATCGAGCGCCGCTCGCCCGGCAGCTTGGTCTTGGCCTCGCCGAAGAGGTCGTCGAAGGTGGAGCACCCGGCCAGCAGCCCGGCACCGCCCAACAGCGCCGTGCGGCGCGTCCAGTTCGTCCTGCCTCGCATCAGACCCCCAATCCCGCCGCCAGACGGCCCGCCCGGTCACGCAGGCCGCGCGGGGCGGTCACGTCGTTGGCCAGGGCCTCCAGGGTACGTTTCGCTTCCGTCGTCTCGCCGCGGCGGATCGCCAGCAGCGCCTGCATCTCGCGCGCCGAGGCCTGCCAGGCGCTGTCGCGCCGCGCCAGCGGCTCCAGCCGCGCCGCCAGCGCCGCCGGGTCCTGGCTGTCCAGCCCGTGCAGCGCCCACATCAGGCTGGCCAGGTCGCGATAGATCTGTGGCGCCGCCTGATCGGCGGCCAGGGCGTCCCACAGCGCCAGGGCTTCCTCCCGCTGGCCGGTCTCCGCCTTGAGCGCGGCGGCGCGCAGGCGGGCGAGGACCCGGTAGCCCTCCGGCGCCGTCGGGACCAGCATGGCGAAGCGGTCGGCCGCGGCCCTCAGATCGGCGCCCTGCGCCTCGGCGGCGGCGCTGGCCTGCAGGAAGACGATGGCGGCCTGGTCGGCCTGCCGCTGCTGGTACCAGCGCCAGCCCTGCCAGCCGCCGATGCCGATCAGCGCGAGAAGCGCGATGCCGGCGAGAATGGCGCCATAGCGGGCGCCGAGCTGCCGGGCCCGCTCGGCCCGCAGCTCCTCCTGAACTTCGTCGAAGATATCCGGCAAGGTATCCGGCCTCTGTGAAAAGCGGGCCGGACCATAGCCGCAGCGGCGCGCCACGTTAAGGGGAGGCGGGCGGCGGGGCGGAATCCCCCCACCACGCGGGCCCGGCCGTCAGCCCAGCGGCAAGGGGTCGAAGCTCCAGGCCGTCTCGCCCGGCCGGGGCGGCGTCACCCACATCGGCAGGGCGTTGGGCGTGCGCACATTGGGCGCCAGCCCGGCCTCGGCGCGGAAGGCGCGCCAGAGCGCGCCATGCGCCACCACCAGCACCGGCCCGGGCAGGGCGAGGCAGTGGTTGATCGCCGCCACCGTCCGCTCGCGCAGGGCGGGGAAGCTCTCCGCCCCCTCGGGCGTGAAGCGGCCCTCCACCCAGTCGTCGAACCAGCCCGCCATGGGCTGGCCCTCCTGCACGCCGAAGGAGACCTCGCGCAGGGGCTCATGGATCCGCACCGGCAGGCCGAGCGCCGCCGCCACCGTCTCCGCCGTGCGGCGGGCGCGGCCGAGCGGCGAGGAGACGATGGTGGCGATGGCCTTGCCCTTCAGCGCCTCCGCCGCCCGCTCCGCCTGGGCGATGCCGACCGCGTTGAGCGGGATGTCGACGTTGCCCTGGCTCAGCCCCTGGGCGTTCCAGTCGGTCTCGCCATGGCGCAGGAACCAGAAGGCGGCGGGGGTCAGCGGCATCAGGCCGACAGGCCCTCGGCGGCGAGGGTGCGCTGCACGGCGGGGCGGGCCAGCATGCGCTCGAAATGCGCCGTGATGCGGGGCGGCACCGGCATGCCGACGCGCCTGATCGCCCAGAAGGAGACGAAGAACAGCGCCGCGTCGGCCACCGAATAGCCGCCGGGCAGCAGCCAGTCCTGGCCGGCCCAGAGCTTGTCCAGTGTCTCGAAGCCTTTGCTCGCCAGGGCCTTGCCCTGTTCGATCACCTTGGGCTGGTCGGCCTCGGTGGGGGTGAAGTTGGCGGCGCGGAACTGGCGGGTGAACCCCTGCGGATGGATGGTGCCGCAGATGTAGTCCATCGCCTCGAGGCAGCGGGCCTGCGCCTCAACGCCCTCGGGCCAGAGGCCGGCCTGCGGGTTGAAGGCGGCCAGGTAGAAGGCGATGGCCGGCCATTCAGTCAGCACCGAGCCGTCCGGGCGCTGCAGGGCCGGCACCTTCGCCTTGGGATTGACCGCCTGGAACTCCGGCTTGTGCTGCGCGCCATCCTTCAGCGCGACCAGCACCGCCTCATAGGGCTGGCCGATCTCCTCCAGGATGACGTGGATGCCGAGCGAGCAGGCGCCGGGCGAGTAGTAGAGCTTCATGGTGTCGTTCCCCCACAGGATGACGGCGGCGAGCATCGGCGGCGCGGGGCCGGGGTGCAAGGGGGGTAGGGGCGGGGGGGGGGGGGGGGGGGGGGGGGGGGGGGGGTCGGGGGGGGGGGGGGGGGCCCCCGGCGGTATGGGCGGGGGCGCGGCGGTTCAGTTGAACAGGGTGGAGACCGAGCTTTCCTCGGAGATGCGGCGCACCGCCTCGGCCAGCAGCGGCGCGATGGTGAGCTGCCGGATGTTGGAGGAGACGCGCACGGCCTCGGTCGCCTGGATGCTGTCCGTCACCACCATCTGCTCGATCGGCGCGGCGCCGATGCGGGCGACGGCGCCGCCGGAGAACACGCCGTGCGTGACGTAGACCGAGGCCGAGCGGGCGCCGTTCTTCAGCAGCGCCTCGGCGGCGTTGCAGAGGGTGCCGCCCGAATCGACGATGTCATCGACCAGGATGCAGTCGCGGCCCTCGACATCGCCGATCACGTTCATCACCTCGGACACGCCGGCGCGGGGGCGGCGCTTGTCGATGATGGCGAGGTCGGTGTGCAGCCGCGCGGCGATGGCGCGCGCGCGCACCACGCCGCCGACATCGGGGGAGACGACCATCAGGTCGCGGCCCTTGTAGCGCTCCAAGATGTCGCGGGCGAAGAGCGGCGCGGCGTAGAGATTGTCCACGGGGATATCGAAGAATCCCTGGATCTGCCCGGCATGCAGGTCGAGCGTCAGCACGCGGTCGGCGCCGGCCCGGGTGATCAGGTTGGCCACCAGCTTGGCGCTGATCGGTGTGCGCGGCCCGGACTTCCGGTCCTGGCGGGCATAGCCGAAATAGGGGATCACGGCGGTGACGCGGCGGGCGGAGCCGCGCTTCAGCGCGTCCAGCGTGATCAGCAGCTCCATCAGGTTGTCGTTCGCCGGATAGGAGGTGGACTGCACCACGAAGACATCCTCGCCGCGGACGTTCTCGTGGATTTCCACGAACACTTCCATGTCGGCGAAGCGGCGGATGGAGGCCTGCGTCAGCGGCAGGTTCAGCGCGGCGGCAACGGCCTCGGCGAGGGGGCGGTTGCTGTTGCAGGCGACGATCTTCATGGGACGCGGCATCTCCGGGCGGCGGGGACCCCAACGGCCCCTGGGGGGAGGATCGGGCCCGGCGAGGAACGGGCGCGTGGTAGCAACGTGACGGTGCGATGTCTATCGCCCCGCGGCGCTTCGGCATGCGGCGGCCGCGGATCGGGGCTGCGCTTGCGCTCAAAATGAAATGTTATAACATATCTAAATGGCCCTGACCTGCGAGACCTTCCTCGACCCTCCCGGCCCCCGGATCGCACCCGGATCGTCCCCGGCCGGCCGGCCCTCCGTGGTCGCCGGCGCCACGCCCGAGGCGTTGCTGGGCATCCTGCGGCCGGGTGTCCAGCTCGCCATCTGGGACCGGCCGCTGCCGGCCCCCCTGCGGCGGGGCGCGGCGACCCTGTGCGCCGCGCCCTTCGCCGCTGTGCTCGAGGCGCCGGTCGCGGATCTCCTTCCCGCCCTGGCGTGCCGCCTGCCGCCCGGGGCGCCGCAAAGTCTGCTGCCGGACATTCATGGGCTGGCGCTGCTCTTCGCCGGCCTGACGGACCAGACCCGGCTGCGCCTGCGGCTGGAGGTGGTGGGGGATGCGGCCTGCCGGCGCTTCCATGCCGATGCCGTCTCCCTCCGCCTGCTCTGCACCTATCGCGGCCCCGCCACGGAGTGGCTGCCGCTGCCGGGCGGTGCCGCCGCCGCCCGGGCCCTGCCGGAGCCGCCGCCCGTGCCGGCGCAGCGCCTCGGCACCGGCGCCGTCGCCCTGCTGAAGGGCGAGGCCCATCCCGGTCAGGCCGGCATGGGCTGCATCCACCGCTCGCCGCCATGCCCGCCCGGTGGGCCGGCGCGGCTCCTGCTCTGCCTCGACGAACCCGGACGGATCCCCCTGCCATGACCCTCGCCCCCGCCAGTCCCGCCTCCCTCCTGCCGGTCACCGTGCTCTCCGGCTTCCTCGGCGCCGGCAAGACCACCCTGCTGAACCATGTGCTGGCCAATCGCGAGGGCCGGCGCGTCGCGGTCATCGTCAACGACATGTCGGAGGTGAACATCGACGCGGCGCTGGTGGCGCAGGGGGGCGGCCTCTCGCGCACGGAGGAGAGGCTGGTCGAGATGAGCAATGGCTGCATCTGCTGCACCCTGCGCGAGGACCTCATGGCGGAGGTGGCGCGCCTGGCCCGTGAGGGGCGCTTCGACGCCCTGCTGATCGAGAGCACCGGCATCGCCGAGCCCATGCCGGTCGCCGCCACCTTCGACTTCCGCGACGCGGAGGGCCATTCCCTGTCCGACCTCGCCCGGCTCGACACCATGGTCACGGTGGTCGACGCCGCGACCTTCCTGCGCGACTACGGCAGCACGGAATCGCTGCGCCAGCGCGGCGAGGTGGCGGGGGAGGCGGATGACCGGCTGCTGGTCGACCTGCTGATCGAGCAGGTGGAGTTCGCCGATGTCATCGTCGTCAACAAGATCGACCTGCTGGAGCGGGAGGAGGCGGGGCGGCTGGCGGCCCTGCTGCGCGGGCTCAACCCGGGCGCCGAGATCATCCCCGCCCGGCACGGCCGGGTGCCGCTCGGCAAGGTGCTGGAGACCGGCCGCTTCGATTTCGCCCGCGCCAGCCAGGCGGCGGGCTGGGCACAGGCCCTGTCCGGCCCGCACCGGCCCGAATCCGAGGAGTTCGGCATCACGAACTTCGTCTGGCGGGCGCGCCGGCCGCTGCATCCGGCGCGCTTCAAGGCCTTCATCGAGGGGCCGCTGCCGGGCGTGCTGCGGGCCAAGGGCTTCTTCTGGCTGGCCAGCCGGATGGGCTGGGCGGGCAGCTGGCAGCTCGCCGGCAGCATCGGCCGGCACGAGGCCGCCGGCTTCTGGTGGGCCGCCACCGATCCGCGCCACTGGCCGGCCGAGCCGGAGTGGCGGGCCCGGGTGATGGCGGCGTGGCGCGAGCCCTTCGGCGACCGGCGGCAGGAGATCGTCTTCATCGGCATCGACATGGACGAGGCGGCACTGCGCCGCGACCTCGACGCCTGCCTGCTGGGGGAGGCGGAGCTGCACCTGGGCGAGGCGGGATGGCGGCGCCTGCCCGACCCTTTCCCGGCCTGGGAGCGCTGAGCTTCAGGGTGGCTCCCCGCTTCCCCCGGTTGCCGCCCTAGCCGGCGCGGCCGCGCGGGGCGGGCGGCGGCGCCCGGACAGCCGGCGGAGCTGCT
>NZ_JBSXMU010000091.1:0-13495 GCF_054073225.1 Teichococcus aerofrigidensis | reverse complement strand
ACCCACGCCGGAGCCGCCCACGCCCGAGCCGCCCACGCCCGAGCCCGCGCGCCCCGAACCCTCGCCGCCCGCGACGCCTCCCGGCTCCGCCACCGCCTATCGGGCGCCGGAGCCGCCGCCCGGGACCACCCCGGCCGAGACCGGGGAGCCGCAGCGGGGCGGCTGGTTCTCGCGCCTGAAGGCCGGGCTCTCACGCTCCACCAGCAAGCTGACCGACGGGCTGACCGGCCTCTTCACCAAGCGCAAGCTGGACGAGGCGGCGCTGGAGGAGCTGGAGGAGGCGCTGATCACCGCCGATCTCGGCGTCGCCGCCTCGGCGCGCATCGTCGAGGGCTTCCGCCGCACCCGCTTCGGCAAGGAGGTGACGGATGAGGAGGTGCGCGAGGCGCTCGCCGCCGAGATCGCCACCATCCTGGAGCCGGTCACGCAGCCACTGGTGCTGGACCCGCAGAAGCGGCCGCATGTCGTGCTGGTGGTCGGCGTCAACGGCACCGGCAAGACCACCACCATCGCCAAGCTCGGCCAGCAGTTCCGCGAGCAGGGTCGCAGTGTCACCTTCGTCGCCGGCGACACCTTCCGCGCCGCCGCCGTCGAGCAGCTGCAGATCTGGGGCGGCCGCACCGGCTGCGACGTGGTGGCGCCCGCCCGGGAAGGCGCGGATGCCGCCGGCCTCGCCTTCGATGCGCTGCGGCAGGCGCAGGAGAAGGGCACCGAGGTGCTGCTGGTCGACACCGCCGGCCGGCTGCACAACAAGACGGCGCTGATGGAGGAGCTGCGCAAGGTGGTGCGCGTCCTGCAGCGCCTCGATCCCACCGCGCCGCATTCCGTCCTGCTGGTGCTGGATGCCACCACCGGGCAGAACGCCACCCAGCAGTGCAAGGTCTTCTCCGAGATGGTGAACGTCACCGGGCTGGTGGTGACCAAGCTGGACGGCTCGGCCAAGGGCGGCGTGGTGGTGGCCCTGGCGCAGGAATTCGCCCTGCCGGTGCATGCGGTGGGCGTCGGCGAGAAGGCCGCCGACCTGCGGCCCTTCTCGGCGCGGGACTTCGCCCGTTCCCTGCTCGGCCTGAACTGACGCGCCGGGGGCCGTCGCGCCGGCCAAGCTTGGAATTTCCGCGCCGCTTTCCTAGCTTTATCCGGGCAAGGCGGCCCGTCCTGCCGCCCTCCATCCCTGGCGGAGACCCGCGTGCAGTTCCGGAGCCCAGAATGACCCCGCCCCCGGGCGAACCGGCGGAGGGCCGCCCCCTCGTCGGCGCCCCCTTGGCCGATGCCCCCCTGGCCGGTGGCAAGCGGCCACCCGCACTCCGCAGGGCGCATGGCATCCCGGACCTCCCCTCCCAGCCGGTGCCGCCCGCGCCCGAGCAGGCGGCGGCCGAGATCCGCGTCGCCTCCTACAACGTGCACAAATGCGTCGGCCTCGACCGGCGCTTCGATCCGGCGCGGATCGCCGGCGTCATCGCCGAGCTCGAAGCCGACATCGTCGCGGTGCAGGAGGCGGACCGCCGCTTCGGGCGCCGGACCGGCCTGCTGGACACCGCGGCGCTGCGCGATTGCGGCCTCTCCCTGCTGCCGGTGTCCCGCCTGCCGGACGGGCATGGCTGGCACGGCAATGCCCTGCTGGTGCGGCGGGGCACGCCGGTGCGGCTACAGCGCCTGGCCCTGCCCGGAGCCGAGCCGCGCGGCGCGGTGATCGCCGAGCTGGAGCTTCCCGCAGGGCCGCTGCGCGTCGTCGCGGCGCATTTCGGCCTGCTCAAGCGCTGCCGGATGCGGCAGGCGGCCGCCATCCTGGAGAGCATCGGCCAGGGCGAGAGCATGCCGACGGTGATGATGGGCGACCTCAATGAATGGCGCCCGGGGCGGCGCTCCTCGCTGCGGCCGCTGGAGTCGCTGTTCGGCAGCCTGGGCTTCGGGCCGGCCAGCTTTCCCTCCCGCCTGCCGGTCTTTGCGCTGGACCGCATCCTGGGCTGGCCGCGCGGCGTTGTGCGGGACGTGCAGGTCCATGACACCCCGCTGGCGCGCGTCGCCTCCGACCATCTGCCGCTGAAGGCCCGGCTGATCCTCACGCCGGACCAGGCGGCGCTGGCCGGCGATGTGGCCGCCGCAGCCTGAACAACCATGCTCCACGCCCCCCTCCGCGGCACGGTGCCCGCCATGGCCCCCATCGTGGCCGGTGAGCCGCCGCGCCCGAGCGAGGCGGTGCGCGCGGTCGGGCGGATGACGCGCAGCCTCGGCACGGCCAGCGGCGCGGCGCTGGTCCCCGGCGGGCTGGAGGCCTTCATGCTGCGGGCCGCCATGGCGCGCGCCGCCGGCCATGGCCTGGATCTGCAGTACTACCGGTGGTCGGACGACGTGACCGGCGGCCTGCTGGCGCGCGAGGTGCTGCGCGCGGCGGATCGCGGCGTCCGGGTCCGCATCCTTCTCGATGACAGCTACGTCCTCGGGCCGGAGCGCCGCATCGCCCTGCTCGACGTGCATCCGCGCATCGAGCTGCGGCTGTTCAACACCGCGCGCTTCCGTTTCCTCGGCCAGTTCGGCCTGGGGCTCGAATTCGCCCTCGGCGGCTGGCATCTCAACCACCGCATGCACAACAAGAACTGGGTGGTGGATGGCGCCATGGCCCTGGTCGGCGGGCGCAATATCGCGGATGCCTATTTCGACGGCGCGGGCGACTTCAACTTCCGCGACCTCGACATGCTGATCGCGGGCCAGGCCGCCCAGCAGGCGCAGCGGGTCTTCGACAGCTACTGGGCCAGCAGCCTGGCCCGGCCGGTCGAGCGCTTCCGCCGCGTCGCCCGCCGCGCCAGCCAGGAGGCGCTGGCCGCCTTCCGGGCGGAGCTGGACGCCATCCCCGAGACCGCCAAGGTACACCCCTACCTGCAGGCGCTCCGCGCCGAGCACGGCCGCTGGCTGGAGCGCGACCATGCCCTGCTGCCGGTGCCCGAGGACGGGCCGGAAGGCCTGCGCGTGCTCTCCGACCCGCCGGCCAAGGCCCAGGGGCGTGGCGTGCCGGGCGGCGTGGCGCCGGCGGTGGAGGCGATGCTGCTCGGCGCCCGGCGGGAGGCCCTGCTGATCTCGCCCTATTTCGTGCCCGGCGAGGCCGGGATGGCGGTGATCGAGGCCCTGGCCCGGCGCGGCGTGGCCATCACCGTCATCACCAATTCCCTGGCCGCGACCGATGTGGTGGCGGTGCACAGCGGCTATGCCCGCTACCGGCCGCGCCTGGTGGAACTCGGCGTCGCGCTCCACGAGCTGAAGCGCAGCGGGCGGCATGACAGCGGCGTCTTCGGCTCCAAGGGCGCGAGCCTGCACACCAAGGCACTGATGGTGGATGGCGACCAGGTCTTCGTCGGTTCCTTCAATCTCGACCCACGCTCGGCCAACCTCAACACCGAGATGGGCGCCTTCGCCCGCCATCCCGGCCTGGCGGAGAAGCTGGCGGTGGAGCGCGACCGGCTCTGCGGCCCGGAGCGCAGCTACCGCGTCACCCGCGACCCGCGCGGGCACCTTCTCTGGACCGATGACGAGGGCAGCACGGCGCACGAGCCCGAGGCGCCGCTCGCCCGCCGGGCCCTGGCCCGCCTGGTGCGCTGGCTGCCGATCGAGGCGCAGCTCTAGCGGGCTTCACGCCGCACCCGCGCCGTGGTTCCGTCGCCGCATCCCGCAGCGAAGGACACCGCCCATGACCGAAACGCCCGAGGATCTCTGCCGCTGGGAGCGCCGCACGGCGCCGGAGCTGCGCGAACTGGCGGCACGGGAGGCGCTGGTGGTGCTGCCCGTCGCCTCGCTGGAGCAGCACGGGCCGCATCTGCCGGTCTGGACCGACAGCATGATCGGCCATGCCTGCTGCCTGCGCGCCGCCGCCAAGGCCGCCGGCGCGGGCGCCCCCGTGGTGGTGCTGCCGCCACTCTGGACCGGCATGTCCGAGCACCATCTCCCCTTCGGCGGCACCATCACCCTGGATTACGCCGCCTTCCGCGCCGTGCTCGCCTGCGTCTGCCGCTCGCTGAAGGCGCAGGGCTTCCGGCGGCTGTTCCTGGTGAACAGCCATGGCGGCAATATCGATCCGCTGGCGGTCGCGGCGCGCGAGCTCTGCCTGGAATTCGCCATGCCCGTGGTGGCGACCACCGTCTTCCATGTCGCCGGCCCCGCGCTCGGCGCGCTGCTCGACACCCAGCCCGGCGTGCAGCACGCCTGCGAGGCGGAGACCAGCTTCTGGCTGGCGATCGACCCTGGCCAGGTGCGGCGGGAGCGCATCGCCGAGGCGCTGGCCGATGACAGCACGGCGCATCCCGGCCCCTTCCAGCGCTTCTGGTCCTTCGCCGAGCGGGCGCCCCGCACCGGCGTGCGCGGCGATCCGCGGGCCGCCACGGCGGAGAAGGGTGAGAAGCTGCTGGACCTCGTCTCGGACGCGCTGGCGGCGGCGATGCGCGACCCCCTGCTCTGGCGCGCGCCGGACATGGTCTGGGAACCGGCCCGGGGTCAGGCCGGGTAGGCCCTCAGGCCTTCTTCTCCCAGCCGCGCGCCCCCTGCTGCCAGTAGGTCAGCGCATGGCCGGGGCCCCCGGCGGGCCCCCCCCCCCCCCCCCCGCCCGGCGTGTCAGGCAGTCCCCGTCAGGCGGCCAGCGGCGCCGCCTGGCCTTCCAGGACCGGCTGCGCGGAGCGACCGGTCGCGATCTCGATGCGGCGGGGCTTCAGAGCCTCGGGCACCTCGCGCTTCAGCGCCACATGCAGCAGGCCATTGGCCAGATCCGCGCCCTCGACCTGGATGTGGTCGGCCAGGACGAAGCGGCGCTCGAAGGCACGGCCGGCGATGCCACGGTGCAGATAGCGGCGCTCCTGCTCAGGCTGCGGGCTGGCCTTGCCGCTGACCAGCAGGACATTGTCCTGGGCGGTGATCTCCAGATCCTCCGGCGCGAAGCCGGCAACCGCCATGGTCAGGACATAGGAGTCCTCACCGGTCTTCTCGATATTGTAAGGGGGGTAGGCAGGCCCCTCCGCCGCAGCGCGGGCGGTGTCCAGCAGCCGGCCCAGCCGGTCGAAGCCGATGGCGGTGCGGAACAGGGGGGTGGTGTCGAACGACGTCATCATGGAGAGCCTCCTCGAAGCGAAGCAAGGGTCCGTTGCGTTGCGATCCGGCGCGGTCTCAGGCCCCCGATCGGGCGACCTTCTCGCAGCGGGATCACGCCGGCGGCCCCGAAAACCGGGCGCCGCTGGCATCATCGCATATGGAAAGCGCCACCCCCCTTTTCAAGGGAGTGGCGCCCGGAGCTTGGCTCTTCCGCGCGGGAGGCGGCGGCTCAGGCCTTCTTGCGCGCGCCGATGCCAGCGAACTTCTTGTTGAACTTGGCGATCTGGCCGCCGGTGTCGATGATGCGCTGCTGGCCGGTCCAGGCGGGGTGCGACTTCGGGTCGATATCCAGCCGCAGGGTGTCACCTTCCTTGCCCATGCAGGACTTGGTCTTATAGGTGGTCCCATCGGTCATGATGATGGTGATCTCGTGGTAGTCCGGATGGATATCGGGCTTCATCGTGGAGGCTTTCTGTCTGGAGCAGCCGATGCCGACCGGCCGCGCGTGAAGGCGGGCTTGTAGCCAGAAGCGCGTCCCGAAGCAACAGAAGCGCCCCGCCGGCCCCCGGATTGACCGCGCGCCGCCGATCCCCGACCCTCCCCCGCCTCGACGCCGGCATCGCGGCGGATTCCAGGGCGGAAGGGAAGGAAGCCTCATGCGCCTCAAAGACAAGATCGCCCTCGTGACGGGCGCGGCCTCCGGCTTCGGCCAGGGCATCGCCGAGCGCTTCGGGCGCGAGGGCGCCCGGGTGGTCGTCGCCGACATGAACCGGGAGGGCGCCGAGGCGGTGGCCCGCTCGATCGGCCATGGCGCCATCGCCGTCGGCGGCGACGTCTCCAAGGGGCCGGACGTGCAGGCCATGGTGGACGCGGCGGCGAAGGCCTTCGGCGGCCTGGACATCGTCGTGAACAACGCCGGCACCACGCACCGCAACGGCCCGATCCTCGACGTGGACGAGGCGACCTTCGACAAGGTCTATGCCGTCAACGTCAAGTCGATCTTCTGGATGACCAAGGCTGCGGTGCCGCTGCTGCGCCAGCAGGGGCGCGGCGGCTCGATCATCAACATCTCCTCAACCGCCGGCATCCGGCCGCGGCCCGGCCTTGTCTGGTACAATGGCACCAAGGGCGCGGTGAACACCATCACCCAGGCGATGGCGCAGGAGCTGGCGAAGGACAACATCCGCGTCAACGCCATCTGCCCGGTGATGGGCGCGACCGCCCTGCTGACGGACTTCATGGGCGTCGAGGACACGCCCGAGAACCGCGCCCGCTTCGTCGGCACCATTCCGCTCGGCCGCATGTCCACGCCGCACGACATCGCCAATGCCTGCGTCTGGCTGGGCGAGGAGCAGTCGAGCTTCATCACCGGCGTGCTGCTGCCGGTGGATGGCGGCCGCACCGCCTAGAGCCAACGTCCACAGCCGGAGGCCGCATGAACATCCTCTCCATCCAGTCCTGGGTCGCCTATGGCCATGTCGGCAATGCCTCGGCGGTGTTCCCGCTGCAGCGGCTGGGGGCCGAGGTCTGGGCGGTGAACACGGTGCAGTTCTCGAACCACACCGGCTACGGCTCCTGGCGCGGCCAGGTCTTCGGCGCCGATCTGGTGCGGGACCTGGTGCAGGGCATCGAGGACCGCGGCGCCCTGCCCGGCTGTGACGCGGTGCTCTCCGGCTATATGGGCGACGCGGCCATCGGCGAGGCCATCCTGGACGCCGCCGCGCGGGTGAAGGCGGCCCATCCCGGCGCCGTCTATTGCTGCGACCCGGTGATCGGCGATGTCGGGCGCGGCGTCTTCGTCCGCCCCGGCATCCCGGATTTCATGCGCGACCGCGCCCTGCCCGCCGCCGATCTGCTGACGCCCAACCAGTTCGAACTGGAATGGCTGACCGGCCGCAAGGTCACGACCCTGGCCGAGGCCAAGGCCGCGGCGGCGGCGCTGCAGGCCCGGATGGCGCCGGGCGGGCCGCGCAGCATCCTCGTCACCTCGCTGCAGGTGGCCGAGACGCCGGAGGACCAGATCGAGATGCTGGCCGCCGAGGGGGGCGCCTTCCACCGCATCCGCACGCCGATGCTGCCACTCTCGGTGAACGGCGCCGGAGATGCCATCGCGGCGCTCTACCTGTTCCACCGGCTGCGCTCGGGCCAGGCCGAGGCGGCCCTCGGCGCCGCGGCCTCCTCGATCTACGGCCTGCTGCGCCGCACCGCCGAGGCCGCCTCGCGCGAGATCCTCACCGTGGCGGCGCAGGAGGAGTTCGTGGCGCCCAGCCGCGTCTTCCGCCCCGAGCCCTGCTGAGCCGCCCTCGCGTCAGGCGCGGCGCACGTTCAGCGGCAGCGCCATGCCGCGCCGGTGCCCGGTGAGGGTGCTGCGCCAGGCGCTGTCGATCAGGTACTGCCCGAGCGGATAGAAGGGCACATCCTCGAAGAAGCGCGCCTGGATGTCGCGCGCGATCTCCTGCTGCGCCGACAGGTCGGGCGCATCGAACCAGGCATCGCGCAGCTCCTCGAGCCGCGGGCTGGTGGGCCAGCCGAACCAGGCCTTCTCCCCATTGGCGCGCAGCAGCGGATGGCCGCCGGGATTGGCCAGGTCGATGCCGCCGAACAATACGATCAGCGCGCTCCAGCCGCCCTGCGCGGGCGGATTGCGGTTGGAGCGGCGCTGCAGCAGCGTGCCCCAGTCGGAGGTGGCGCTCTCCACCGACATGCCCACCTTCTGCAGCATATCGGTGGCGACGGCGGTCAGGTTGTTGTTGTTCACCACATCCGTCGGATGCAGCATCACCACCTTCTCGCCACGGTAGCCCGCGGCCTTCACCGCCCGGCGCGCCGCCTCGCTGTCGCGCGGGCCGGTCAGCGCCGCCATGCCGGCCATGGAGGCCATCGGGCTGCCCTCGGGGAAGCAGCCGATCTCGTCACGCCAGAGATCGCGGTTGTCGCCCATGATGGCGGTCATGAAATCGGCCTGCCGGATCGCCGGCCACAGCGCGCGGCGCAGCGCCGGGTCGTTGAAGGGCGGGTGCAGGTGATTCGGGCGGAGCATGGCCACGAGGCCGCCGACATCCAGCCGCTCGACAACCAGGCCGCGATCGCCCCGCAGCAGCGGCCGCAGATCGGGCGCGACCTGCTCCCACCAGTCCACCTCCCCCGCCTGCAGGGCGGCGGCGGCCGTCGCGGGGTCGGGGATGTTGCGCCATTCCAGCCGCTCGAAATGCGCCAGCTTGGGGCCGGCGGTCAGGCTCACCGCGCCCGAGGCGGGGCTGTAGCCGTCGAACTTCCGGTAGACCACGTGGCTGCCCGAAACGCGCTCCTCCGCCACGAACCGATACGGGCCGGAGCCGACCACCTCGGTCAGGGCCCGGCCGGGATCCTGGCTCGCGAAGCGCTCCGGATAGATGAAGCAGGGGTAGGAGGAGACCTTGGCCAGGGCGTCCAGCATCGGGCCGAAGGGCCGGTTCAGCCGGATCTCGAAGCGGCGATCGTCCAGCGCGCGGATCTCGTCCAGGCGCTGCGCCAGCGTCTGGCCGTGGGTGTCGCGCAGCATCCAGCGGCGGATCGAGGCCACGGCATCGCGCGCCAGGACCTTCTCGCCGTCATGGAAGGTCGGGCCATCGCGCAGGGTGAAGGTCCAGCGCCGCCCGTCATTCTCGACCACATGCCCGGCCGCCAGTTGCGGCTGCGGGCGGAAGTCGAGATCCAGGCCGTACAGCGTGTCCCAGCACAGATGGCCGTGGTTGCGCGTCGGGTAGGCGGTCGTGTTCAGCGGATCGAGGATGCTGAGATCGGCCTGCGGGATGAAGCGCAGCACATGCGCCCCCTGCCCCTGCGCCAGGGACGGCCTGGCCAGGGCGGCGGCGCCCAGCCCCGCCGCACTGGTCAAGAAGCTCCGTCGCTGCATAGATCCCTCCACCCTGTGACCTCATGGCATTCTGCACATCCGGAGCGGAGAGGAAACGCCGGCCGGCCCGTCTCAGGCGGCGCGCAGCCGGCCCAGCAGCCCGTCCAGCTCCTGCCGCAGGCGCCCGCCCTGGGCGGCGAGGTCCTGGCTCAGCGCCGTCAGCCCCTCCGCCGCCTGCGTCGCCTCGCGCGTCGCCTGGCTGACCGCCGCCACTTCCTGGGTCACCCGGCCGGTGCCGGCGGCGGCCTCGCCGACATTGCGGGCGATCTCGCGCGTCGCCGCCCCCTGCTCCTCCACCGCCGCAGCGATGCTGCCGGCGATATGGTCCACTTCCGTGATGACCCCGGCGATGCCGCCGATCGCCTCGGCCGCGTCGCGCGCCGCCTGCTGCATGGCGCCGATCTGCGCGCCGATCTCGTCGGTCGCCCGCGCGGTCTGCGCGGCCAGCGACTTCACCTCGCTCGCCACCACCGCGAAGCCCTTGCCGGCCTCGCCCGCCCGCGCCGCCTCGATCGTCGCGTTCAGCGCCAGCAGGTTGGTCTGCCCGGCGATGTCGCCGATCAGGCGCACCACCTCGCCGATGCGCTCGGAGCTGTTGGAGAGAAGCTGCACCGTGGCATCGGCAGCGCTGCTGCGCTCCAGCGCGCGGCGCGCCACCGCCGCGGCCTCGGCCACCTGGCGGGTGATCTCGGCGATGGCGGCGGAGAGCTGCTCGGCCGCCGCGGCGACGGTCTGCACATTGCCCTCCGCGTCCTCCGCGCCACGGGCCGCGCCCAGGCCGCGCTGCCCGGCGGTGGCGATGCCGGCCGCCAGATCGTCGGCCCGCTGGCGCAGTAGCGCGGCACTCCGGGCCAGCTCGCCGCCGACGCCCCCGATCGCGTGCTCGACCTGCTCGGCCAGGGCCAGCGTGGCCTCGCGCCGCGCCTGCTCCGCCTCGGCCCGGGCGGCCGCCTGCGCGCGGCGCAGGGCCTCGGCCTCGGCGCTGCCCTGGCGCAGCACTTCCATGGCCTGGGCCACGGCACCGATCTCGTCCCGCCGCTCCTGGCCGGGTACGGTGATGTCGACGCGGCCGCTGGCGAGATCCCGCGCCGCGGCGGCCAGGGCCTGCAACGGCCGCGCCAGGCGTGCCGCCAGCAGCAGACCGGCGAACAGCGCCATCAGCGCCGCGCCCAGCGTCGCCAGCAGGGCCTGCCGGTCGGCGCTCTCGGCCCGGGTCAGGCGGTCCTCGATATCGACGCCGATCTCGACCAGCCCCAGCACCTGACCGTCGATGCCGAGCAGCGGCTCGGCGGCGGCCTGGAAGCGCCGTCCGCGATACTGCGCCGCGCCACCCTGGGATCCTGAGAAGGCCGCCTCCAGCTCGGCCGGGCTCAGCAGCGGCTGGCCGCCGGTGGTCGAGCCGATCGACGCCAGGGACTGGCCGTCGCGGCGATAGAAGGTCAGTTCCGCCTGCCCCGCCTCACCCGCGCGGCGCGCCAGCCCCTCGCCGATGGCCAGGCCCAGATCGACCACCGCCGCCACCCGGCCGTCCCGCATCACGGGCGCGCCGGCGAAGACGCTGATATTGTCCCGGCCCGGCTCCAGCCCGACCACCGACCTGCCCTGGCGATAAGCCTCGCGCACCACGGTCCGGCGGTCGACATAGCGGTCGCCATGCGCCGCCGGATCGTGCGCGCGCAGCAGCACCACGCCCGGCGCCTGTGACACCGTCAGGATGATGCGGCCCAGGCTCTGCGCCAGCGCCTTGTGGACCGGGGCGAGCTGCGCCAGCAGCGCCGCGCGGTCGCCGTCCAGGATGGCGGAGGCGACCGCCGGGCTGCGCGCCAGGCTCTCGGCCAGGGCGGCGGCGAGGCGCTTCTCCTCCTCCAGCGCGTTGCGCACGGCGGCGGCCTGGCGCGCCACGGAGGTTTCCAGATCGGCACGGGCCTCGCCCGCCCGTTGCACGGCATTCAGCCCGAACAGCAGGGCCGAGGCCCCGAGGCTCGCCGCCATGATGGCGCCCGCGATTCTGATCCGCACCGAGTTGAAGTTGGGCATCCTGGCTTTCCCGACCCGTTTTCCGAGCCGCCAGAGTGCCGTCGCCGCCTTAAGGGGAGGTTGACATGGCCCCCAGCGGCGACAGTCCGCCCGGCCGGCGGCCCCACCCGCCCTCGCGGTCCATCGCCGCCACCGCCTCCTCCAGGCGCCCCGTCGCGATCGCGGCCTCCGGCAGCGGGCCCGGCTCGGCCAGCCTTTGCCGCGTGCGTTCCGGACCGGCCGGAAAGAGCGTCTCGGGAAAGGCGCCGCCGCTCCCGCCGCCCGCCTCGATGGCGCGGGCGGCGGCGGCCAGGGCGCCGATGGCCTGGTCCGGCAGGGCGGTCTCGGACAGGCCGATGGCCTGCCGCACCTCGGCCACCGCGCCGCGCAACGCCATCACCATGCCGGGCGGAAAGTCGCTGTAGCGCGGATCGGTGGCGATGGCCTGGGCGAGGAATTCCAGCCGGGCGGCGGCCCTCGCCGTCTCGGCCGGGCGGCCGTTCAGGCCGGCGGCCTGGTCGGCGAAGTCCCGCGCCGCCAGCCGCACGGCGCTGCGGAAGGGGTCCTGCGCCGCGGGGACCAGATCGAGCGGCAGTTCGATGCGCGGCGGCGGCGTGCGCAACTCGGCGCAGGCGGGCAGCAGCAACGCGGCCAGCGCCAAGGGAAGACAGAACGGAAGGCAGAGCGACAGGCGAAGGGGCGGCGGGACGGCGGCGAATCGGCGCATGGCGGCGGCACTCCAGACAGGTCGGCGGGAGGATGCCGCAGGCCGGGCGGCGGCCAAAGCCACACGCCGCCGCCGCCCGCTCAGCCGGCCGGATTGAGGATCAGCGCCGGCGTCAGCGAGGTGGTGTGGCGCTTGGCCAGCTCGACGTAATGCGCGGCGGTGCGGTCCCAGCGGGCGCGCTCCTCGGCGTCCATCACCCGCACCAGCCGCGCCGGAGTGCCGAGCCACAGCTCGTTGGGGCCGATGCGCTTGCCGGGCGCCAGCAGCCCACCGGCGCCGAGCATGCCGCCCTCCTCGATCACCGCGCCGTCCAGGACGGTGGCGCCCATGCCGACGAAGGCGCGGTTCTTCAGCGTGCAGGCGTGGATGATGCAGGCATGGCCCACCGTCACGTCGTCGCCCAGGATGGCCGGCTGATCGCCGGCATTGACGTGGACGATGGTGCCGTCCTGGACGTTGGTGCGTGCCCCGATGCGGATGAAGTTCGTGTCGCCGCGCAGCACGCAGTGGTACCAGATGCTGGAATCGGCGCCGAGTTCGACATCGCCGATCACCGCCGCGCTGGGCGCCACGAAGGCGGTGGGATCGATGCTGGGCAGGCGGCCCTCGAAGGGAAAGAGCGGTGCCATGGTCCTGTCGTCATCCTCCTGCTGCGGCGCGGCGGTCGTCGCCGCCGCGCATCCCTGGTTTCAGGCAGCTTGCGCCTTCCCGCTCCCGCTGGCCAGAGGGGGGGAGGACGGGACGGCCCGGCTGGCGGCATCCTCCACCGGGATGCCGAGCATGAGGCCGATGTTCTGCACCGCGGCGCCCGAGGCGCCCTTGCCCAGATTGTCCAGCCGCGCCACCAGCACGGCCTGCCGCCGCCCGGCATTGCCGAAAACCCTGAGCTCCAGCCGGTTGGTGTCGTTCAGCGCCTCCGGCTCCAGCTTCCCGCTGCCCTCGGCCGGCACCACGGAGACATAGTCCGAACCCCGGTAATAGGCGGAGAGCGCCGCCTCGAGCTCGGCCGGGGAAGGATGGCCCGGCAGGGTGTCGAGGTGCAACGGGATGGAGACCAGCATGCCCTGGCGGAAGTTGCCGACGCTGGGGACGAAGATCGGCCGCCGGGTCAGGCCGGAATACTGCTGCAGCTCTGGCAGATGCTTGTGCTCCAGGCCAAGGCCGTAGAGCTCGAAGTTCGGCGCCGCGTGGCTCTCATAGGCCTCGATCATCGCCTTGCCGCCGCCGGAATAGCCGGAGACGGCGTTGACCGTAATGGGATGGTCGGCCGGGATCAGCCCGGCCGCGACCAGCGGGCGCAGCAGCGCGATGCCGCCGGTCGGGTAGCAGCCCGGATTGGCCACGCGGGGCGCTGCGGCGATCAGCCCGGGCTGCTCCGGGGAGAGTTCGGGCACGCCATAGACCCAGTCGGGATCGACCCGATGGGCGGTGGAGGCGTCGAGCAGCTTCGGCGCGGCCGCGCCCAGGCTGGCGGCCAGCGCGGCGGTCTCCTTCGCCGCCGCGTCGGGCAGGCAGAGCACCACCAGATCCACCTCGGCCAGCAGCGCCGCCTTGGCCGCGGGATCCTTGCGCTGCGCCGGGTCGATGGAGCGCAGCGCGATGCCGGAGATCCCTTCCAGCCGCTGGCGGATGCCAAGACCGGTGGTGCCGGCCTCGCCGTCGATGAAGATCGCGGGAATGGTGCCCTTGGCCATCTGGAGCCCTCCTTCGGGATGATGAGGATAGCACGAAAGCAGAAAGGGCGGGGCCCGGGGGGCCCCCCCCCCCCCCAGTAAAACGCCCGGGTTCCG
>NZ_JBSXMU010000090.1:0-13594 GCF_054073225.1 Teichococcus aerofrigidensis | reverse complement strand
GCGCTGCCGCTGCTGGCCGCGGGCGGGGTGCCGGCCGAGGTGGCGGGGGAGGAGACCCGGCTGTGCCTGGGCGCCTGAGCCGCCGCCTTCAGCGGGCCGGCGGGGCGGGCGCGATGCCCGCCTCCACCCGGCCGATCAGATAGGGGAAGAAGGGGTTGGAGGAGACGCGCAGCAGGCTGTCGAGGTCGACGACCAGGGTGTTGCGCTCGCCGCGCGGCGCGATGTCGCCCAGCCGGATGCCGAAATCCTCCTCCGGATCCGGCTTCAGCCCGTAGAGCGCGTCGGTCACCGGGAAGGGCAGGGCGATGTGGGAGAGGGAGTAGATGTCGGGCGGATAGTCCAGCTCCAGGGGCTGGCGGCGGGGGGCGGTCTCCCCGGCGGCGAGGCTCTCCTCGGCCATGCCGGCCTCATCGGGCGAGCGGTTGCTGAGGACGGTGACGCGGTAGCGGCGCGGCGGAGGCGGCAGCAGCCGCTCCAGCGCCGTCTCGGAGGCGGGGCGGAAGAGCGGGCCGAGCCGCGTCGCGCGGTTGATGTCGAACAGCACCAGCTCGCTGCCATTGGCGGGGAGCCGGGCGTAAAGCCCATCCAGCACGGCGGCGGTGCTGACGGTGGCGTCCATCACCGACTGGAAGGTGAGCACCGGCGGCAGGGGGCCGAGCCGGCCCTCGCGCGCCAGCCGCGCCAGGCGCTGCCGCAGGACATCGGTGAGCAGCCAGGACTGGCGCGCGCCGTTCACCGGGAAGGAGTTGTACTTGAACGGGTTGAACTCGGGCGAGATGCCGAGCCAGGCGGCCTTGGCGAAGGCGGGGAAGACCGCCGGCAGTCCGGCCAGCCGGGCGAAGCGCGCGAAGGCCGTGACGCCGACCATGGGCGAGACCAGCACGATGCGGGTCACCGGCTCCGGGTCGCCGGCCTCCAGCATGTCGAGCGCCTGCATCAGCGCCAGCGCGGCGCCGTTCGAGAAGCCGACCAGATGCACCGGCGCCCCCGGCCCGGCGCGGCGGCGCGCCTCGCGCAGCGCCATCCGCGTCGCCGCCATCCAGTCCTCCCATTCCACCGCCGTCAGCGCGCCGGGGACGGTGCCATGGGCGGGCAGGCGCGGCGCGATGGCGACGAAGCCCCGCGCGGCGTAGCGGCGCGCCAGATGCCGCAGGCTGTAGGGCGAATCCGTCAGCCCATGCAGGAAGACGGCCGCGCCTTGTGCCGGTCCCTCGGGCTCCAGGACGTAGGAGCGGTTCCAGTCCCGCGGCAGGTGCGCCGGATAGGCCGGGCTGCCCTCGAAATAGCGGTTGAGGGGAATGCGGTCCTTGGGGTCGAGGCGGCGGCTGACCGTCTCGCGCATCTCGCGCAGAAGCCGCTCCTCGGCGGCGAGGTAGCCGTTCCAGCCGGCCTCCTCGATGGCCTCGCGCGGCAGCTCGCGGGGCACCAGGATGTGCCAGGCCTCCAGCGGCGCGCCGCGCTGCGAATCCCAGGCGCGCACGACGAGCAGGGTGAGCAGGCAGGCGCCCACCAGGATCAGCGCGCGCCGGACCTGCCGGCCGCCCCAGCCGAACAGCCGCCGCACCGGCATCAGCCGAGCCCCATGGCGGCGCGCACCGCGCGCGACAGCGGCGTGTCGGCGCAGAGCTGCAGCGGCAGGTCGAAAGGGTCCGCGCCGGGCGGCGCCGCGACGGTCGTGACGGCGCAGCCGGCGGCGGCGCAGCGCGCCGCGTGCCCGGCGGTCTGGCGCAGGAACTCGCCGGTCTCGGTGGCGGCGGCGCTGAAGACCAGCGGCAGGCCGGCGCGCGGCGGCGGCAGCAGGGCGGGGGAGTTCCGCGCGGCGGCCGCGGCATCGAGGCGGAGCCAGTCATGGACGTGGCAGTGCCGCAGCGGCTCCAGGTCATAAAGGCCGGAGAGCAGGGTGGCGCCGGCGACGCAAGGCTCGGCCGAGGCCAGCATCGCCGCCAGATGCCCGCCCGCCGAGGCGCCCGCGACATGGATGCGCGCGGGATCGCCGCCATGCGCCGCGACATTCGCCCGCAGCCAGGCCAGGGCGGCGCGGCACTGCCGGACGATCTCGTCCAGCGTCACGGCGGGGGCGAGCGCGTAGTTCAGCACCGCGACGCAGGCCCCGGCGCGGGTCAGGAAGGGCGCCATGAAGCCGGAATCGGCGGCATCCAGCAGGCGCCAGTAGCCGCCATGGATGTAGAGGAAGACGGGCGCCGGGCCGGGCCGGGCGGCGGGGTAGAGATCCAGCCGCTCCGGCTCCGTCGGCCCGTAGGCGAGGCCGATGCGGCAGGGCAGGTCGCGCCGCGCCGCCGCGGTGCCCGAGCGATAGGCGGCGAGGAAGGGCGCGATGTCCGGCACGGTGGCGCGGGCATCGTATTCCCGGTCGAGCGCCGCACGGTCCATGCCCCGGTAGAGCTGTGTCATGCCGAAT
Organism: Teichococcus aerofrigidensis; assembly: GCF_054073225.1. NCBI lineage: Bacteria > Pseudomonadati > Pseudomonadota > Alphaproteobacteria > Acetobacterales > Roseomonadaceae > Roseomonas > Teichococcus aerofrigidensis. Next base: position 11,175 of record NZ_JBSXMU010000090.1, on the reverse strand, counting down.
GGTGGCTCGAATGCGCGGCGCGGGGAAGCCCGTGCTACAGCCCGATCCAGCCCCTGATCCGCTCCGCCTCGGCGATCATCGCGGCACCGCTGCCGGACCAGACGGTGCGGCCCTTCTCCAGCACGTGGTGCCGGTCGGCCAGGCGGCCGAGCGCGGCGAGGTTCTTGTCCACCACCAGGATCGACTGGCCGCGCGCCTTGAGCGCGGCGAGCGTCGCCCAGATCTCGGCGCGGATCACCGGGGCCAGCCCCTCCGTCGCCTCGTCCAGGATCAGGAGGTGCGGATTGGTCATCAGCGCCCGGCCGATGGCCAGCATCTGCTGCTCGCCGCCGGAGAGGGTGCGGGCGGATTGCCCGGCGCGCTCGCCCAGGCGCGGAAAGAGGCCGTAGACCCGCTCCAGCGTCCAGGGCTGCGTATGGCCGGCGCGGTTGGCGGCGGTGGCGACGAGGTTCTCCCGCACCGAGAGCGTCGGGAAGACCTGCCGCCCCTCCGGCACCAGCCCGATGCCGCGCCGCGCGATGGCCTCGGGCGGCAGGCCCGCCAGGGATTCCCCGCGGAAGCGGATCTCGCCGCCGCGCGGCGGGGTGAGGCCCAGGATGGCGCGGATCGTCGTCGTCTTGCCCATGCCGTTGCGGCCGAGCAGGGTCGCCACCTCGCCCTCGCCCAGGGCGAGGGAGACGTCGAACAGCGCCGTGCTGGCGCCATAGCCGGCGGTGAGGCCGCGCACCTCCAGCATCACGCCTCCTCTCCCTCGCCGAGATAGGCCGCACGCACGGCCGGGTCGGCGCGGATCGCCTCCGGGGCGCCGCTGGCGATGCAGCGGCCCCGCACCAGCACGGAGACACGGTCGGCCAGCGCGAAGACCGCCTCCATGTCGTGCTCCACCAGCAGGATCGCGACCTCGCCCTTCAGCCGGCGCAGCGTTTCCGTCATGGCCTGGGATTCGCCGGCGCCGAGCCCGGCCATCGGCTCGTCCAGCAGCAGCAGGCGCGGCCGCAGCGCCAGCGCCAGCGCCAGCTCGACCTGCTTGCGCTCCCCGGCCGAAAGCGCGGAGGCCGGCAGGCCGCGCCGCGCCGGGTCGAGGCCGAAGCGGTCGAGCAGGGCACGGGCCGGCTCGCGGAGCCCGCGGTCGCGCCGCGCCGCGCGCCAGAAGCGGAAGGAATGGCCCTGCCGCGCCTGCACGGCGAGCGCCAGGTGGTCCTCGGCGCTGGCCTCCTCCAGCAGCTGCACCACCTGGAAGCTGCGCACCATCCCGCGCCGGGCGCGGCGCGCGGCGGAGAGATGCGTGATCTCCGCGCCATCGAAGCGGATGCGGCCGGAATCGGGGCGGATCTCGCCGGTGATCTGGCCGATGGCGGTGGACTTGCCGGCGCCGTTCGGGCCGATCAGCGCGTGCAGCTCGCCGGGGCGCACGTCGAGGCTGAGCCCGTCGGTGGCGCGCAGCCCGCCGAAACTCTTGCGGAGGTCGTCGAGGACCAGCAGCGGCGCGCTCACGCGAGGCGCAGCCGGCGCAGCGCCGCCATCAGCCCGCCGCGCGCGAAGATCACGACCAGGACCAGCAGCGGGCCGAGGATGAACTGCCAGTGCTCGGTGAGCCCGGCCAGCCCGTATTCCAGCCCGACCAGCGCGACGGCGCCGAGCACCGGGCCCATCAGCGTGCCGGCGCCGCCCAGGATGACCATGACCATCAGCTCGCCCGACTTGGTCCAGTGCAGCATGTCGGTGCTGACGAAGCGCGTGGCATTGGCCATCAGCGCGCCGGCCAGCGCCGTGCCCATGCCGGAGAGGATGAAGGCCACCAGCCGGTAGGGATAGGGCGAGATGCCCAGCGCCACCACGCGCCGCTCGTTCTGCCGCGCGGCGGAGAGCACCTGGCCGAAGCGCGCGCGCGTCACCCGCCGCAGCAGGAGGAGCCAGGCGAGCAGCAGGCCGAGGCAGAGCCAGTAGAGCTGCGCCGGGTCGCGCAGGTCGAGGCCCGGCAGCTCGCCGCGGCGGCGGATGCTGAGCCCGTCATCGCCGCCATAGGCCTTCAGCGAGACGAAGAGGAAGAAGACCATCTGCGCGAAGGCCAGGGTGATCATGATGAAGGACACGCCGCCGGTGCGCAGCGACAGCGCGCCGATCGCCGCCGCCGCCACGCCCCCCGCCGCCATGGCCGCCAGCAGGGTGGCGGCGAGCGAGACGCTGCCGGGGATCAGGCCGAGCAGCGGCTCCTGCCAGGACCAGTGGGCATAGAGGATGCCGACCGCGTAGCCGCCGATGCCGTAGAAGGCGGCGTGGCCGAAGCTCACCATGCCGCCGAAGCCGAGCGCCAGGTTGAGCGAGGCGGCGGCGAGCGCGTAGATCGCCATGCGGGTGGCGAGGCCGATGCTCGCCGGGCTGCCGGCCGCCTCGGCGATCCAGGGCAGGGCGAGGGCGGCGAGCAGCGCGGCGAGCGCGACGAGACGCTCACGCATGGGCGGGGAAGAGGCCGCGCGGGCGCCAGAGCAGGATGACGGCCATCAGCGCGTAGACGCTCATCGCCGCGAGGCCGGCGGCCAGCGCGTCGGCGTCGGGGCCCTGCATCCAGCCGCGCAGCAGGGCGGGGAGATAGGCGCGCGCCAGGGTATCGGCCAGGCCGACCAGCAGCGCGCCCGCCAGCGCGCCGCGCACCGAGCCGACGCCGCCGATGACGGTGACGACGAAGGTCAGGATCAGGATCTGCTCGCCCATGCCGATCTGCACCGAGAACAGCGGCCCGGCCATCAGCCCGGCGAGCCCGGCGAGCAGCGCGCCGAGGCCGAAGACCAGCGTGTAGAGCAGCCGCACATCGACGCCGAGGGCGCGCACCATTTCGCGGTGCGTGGCGCCGGCGCGCACCAGCATGCCGGTGCGGGTGTGGCGGATCAGCACGTAGAGGCCGAGGGCGACGGCCAGCCCGACGAGGATGATGGCGAGCCTGTAGACCGGATAGGGCAGGCCGGGCAGCAGTTCCACCATGCCGCGCAGGGCGGGCGGGATCTCCACGAGGAGCGGCTGCCGCCCGAAGAGCAGCACCATGCCCTGGTTGAAGAACAGGATCAGCCCAAAGGTGGCCAGCACCTGGTCGAGATGGTCGCGGCCATAGAGGCGGCGCAGCACCAGCGCCTCCATCGCCATGCCGGCCAGCCCCGCCGCCGCCAGCCCGGCGGGCAGCGCCAGCAGCGCCGAGCCGGTCTCGGTCGCCACCCAGGCGGCGGCGAAGGCGCCGGTCATGTAGAGCGAGCCGTGCGCCAGGTTGATGATGCCCATGATGCCGAAGACCAGCGTCAGCCCCGCCGCCAGCAGGAAGAGGGTGACGCCGAGCTGCAGCCCGTTGAGCACCTGCTCCAGGAGCAGCGCCATCAGCGCGCCGCCGCGGCGGGCGTCCCAGGGGGCGTCCCAGCGGGCGTCCCAGGGGGCATCACAGCCGGCATTGCGCCGCGTAGGCGTCGCCGTGGTTCTCGAGCACCTTGCCCTGCGTCACCAGCGCGGGCCGGCCATCCGCGCCGCGCGCCACCTTGATGAGGTACCAGTCCTGCACCGGGTGCTGGTTGGGGCCGAAGGCGAAGCGGCCGCGCGGGCTCTCGAACTTCGCCGGCTTCATGGCGCGGCGGAAGGCCTCGGTGTCGTCGATCCGGCCGCCGGTGCCCTCCAGCGCGGCGCCGATGGCCAGCGCCGTGTCGTAGCCCTGCTGCGCGTAATAGGTCGGCATGCGCGCGTACTTCGCCGTGAAGGCCTGCATGAAGCGCCGGTTGGCGGCGTTGTCGAGGTCGCTGTTCCACTGCGCCGTGACATGCACGCCGAGCGCCGCCTCGCCCACCGCCGCGAGGGTGTTGGAATCCATCGAGGGCGAGGCCAGCACCATCGGCACGCGCTCCAGCAGCCCGGCCTGCACATACTGCTTGAGGAAGGCGATGCCGAGCCCGCCGGGATGGAACTGGTAGACGGCATCCGGCGCGGCGGCGCGGATCTGCGCCATCTCGGCGGCGTAGTCGGTCTGGTCGAGCCGGGTGTAGACCTCGCCGGCGATCTCGCCCCTGTACTGCCGCTTGAAGCCGGTGATGGCATCCTTCCCAGCCTGGTAGTTCGGCGCCAGGATGAACATCCGCCTGTAGCCGAGGTTGACCGCCGCCTGGCCGGCGCTCTCGTGCAGCCCGTCATTCTGCCAGGCGACGGACCAGAAGTTGCGGTGGCACTCGCGCCCGGCGAGGTTGGAGGGCGAGGCGTTGGGGCTGACATAGAGGCAGCCGGCATCCAGCACGTCCGGCGCCACGGCGTTCAGCACGTTGGAGAAGACGATGCCGGTGAGCAGCCGGATCTTCTCGTTCTGCACGAAGCGCTCGGCGATCTGCTTGCCCTGGCCGGGCTTCAGCGCGTCGTCCTCGACCAGCAGCGTGACCGGCGTGCCGCCGAGCCTGCCCTCCCGCATCGCCATGGCGAGCGCGAAGCCATCGCGGATGTCCTGGCCGAGATAGCCGCCCGGGCCGGAGAGGGTCGTCACCATGCCGATCTTCAGCGGCGCGTCACCGGCTGTTCCCTGGGCCCCTCTCCCCTGGGCCCCTCTCCCCTGGGCCAGCGCCGGCCGCGCCAGCCCCGCCGCCAGCGGCAGGGACGCCAGACCGGCGCCGCCCCGCAACACATCCCGCCTGCCGATCATGCGCCCTCTCCCCGATCTCCGCCGGCAACCCGTGCCGGACCATTCTGTCGCCGGTCCATCCTGTGGCGGAATTGTTCACCGGGCGGAAGAGGCGGTCAAACGCCCGGCCGCCGCCGAGGCTGCTTTCCCGCCGGCGGGAAACCCGGCACAAGCGGCGGCAGGATGTCCCCCGCCCCCCCCTTCTCCTGGCGCCGCTGGTCGCCGGCGCCCCTGGTGGGCGCCTCGCTCGGCCTGCATGCCGGCGGCCTCGCCGCGCTGGCGGCGCAGCCCGGCCTCTGGCCCTGGCTGGCGGGCGGCTTGCTGGCCAACCACGCGCTGCTGACCGCCGCCGGCATGGCGCCGCGCAACGGCTGGCTGGGCGCCAATCTGCGCCGCCTGCCGCCGGCCGGCGCGGCGCGCCGCCAGCTCGCCCTGACCTTCGATGACGGGCCGGACCCGGCGGTGACCCCGGCGGTGCTCGACCTGCTGGAGCGCCACGGCGCGCGGGCCAGCTTCTTCGTCATCGGCGAGCGCGCCGCGCGGCATCCGGCGCTGCTGCGCGAGATGCGGCGGCGCGGCCACAGCATCGAGAACCACACCCACACCCATCCCCGCCATTTCGCGGCGCTCGGCCCCTTCGGCATGCGGCGCGAGGTGCTCTCGGCGCAGGCGGCGATCGGCGCGGCGCTCGGCGAGACGCCGCGCCTGTTCCGCGCGCCGATGGGCCTGCGCAGCCCGCTGCTCGACCCGGTGCTGGCCGGGGCGGGGCTCGGCCTGGTCTCCTGGAGCCGGCGGGGGCTGGATGGCGCCAGCGGCGATGCCCGGCGCGTCGCCGCCCGGCTGGCCGCGCCGCGCGCCGGCGAGATCCTGCTGCTGCATGACGGCAACGCCCGGCGGGATGCGGCGGGGCGGCCCGTGGTGCTCGCCGTGCTGCCGGGCCTGCTGGGCGCCGTGGCCGCGGCCGGCCTCAGCGCCGTGCCGCTGCCCGAGACGCTGGTTCCCTCGCCAGGGCCCGCCGTGCCAGCAGCCGCGGCAGGCGGCCGAGGAAGCCCAGCATCAGGCGCAGGTGCATCCAGCTGAGCAGGGCGTTGTCCCGCAGGTAGCGGAAATGCGAGACGCCGCCCTCCTCGGCGCTCAGGTAGCGCACGGGGACGGGAATGTTCACCGGCGGCACGCCGCGCCAGCAGAGCCGCACCGCCGCCTCGGCGTCGAAATCGTAGCGCCGCATCCAGATCTGCCGCCGCATCACCGCGCGCAGCGGCGCGATGGGATAGACCCGGAAGCCGAAGAGGGAATCCCCCACCCCCGCCCAGAGCGTCTCCAGATTGGTCCAGAAGTTGGAGATGCGCCGGCCGCGGACCCGCAGCATCGGCGCTTCCGGCCCGAAGAGGGGCAGGCCCAGCACCATCGCCTCCGGCCGCGCGGCGGAGGCGGCCATGAAGCCCGCGATGGCCCCGGCCGGATGCTGGCCGTCGGCATCCATCGCCAGCGCATGGGTGAAGCCGGCCGCGGCGGCCTGGTCCATCCCGTGCAGCAGCGCCGCGCCCTTGCCGCGGTTGCGCGGCAGATGCAGCACGCGCAGCCCGGTGTCGTCGCGCGCCAGGGCGTCGAGCGCGGCGCCGGTGCCGTCGGTGCTGCCGTCCACCACCACCCAGACCGGGTTCCAGGCGGCGCGGGCGGCGCGCACCGTGCGCAGCACAAGCGGGCCGGTGTTGTAGCTCGGGATCAGCACCAGGTGGCTGCGCGAGGGGTGCGGCACGGCCCGACTCAGGCCGGGTGCCGCACGGCGGAGCGGCGGCTGACCGCGGGCGGCGGCCCTGCCTGCGGCTGGGGGCCGGCCCCGGCCCCGGTGCCGGCTCCGGCCGGTTGCAGGGCCTGGCGCAGATGCGCCTCGACCCGCGCGCTCAGCGCCTCGCTCCCCTCCTGGGGGGCGAAGCGCGCGCCCAGCCGCAGCCGGTAGCGCAGCGGCAGCGGCGGCCGGCGCCAGGGCGACCAGCCCTTGCGCAGATAGGGGTTGTCGCTCTCGATCACCACGATCTGCACCGGCGCCCCGGCGCGGCGCGCGATGACCGCGAAGGAGCGCGAGAAGGGTCCGGGCGGCGGTGTCGGCTCCACCGCGCCGGGCCGGCGGGGCTCGCTCCGCGTGCCTTCCGGGAACACCAGGAGCTGGCGGCCCTCGCGCAGCTGTCCGGCGGCCTCGCGGATCATCCGCCCGCTGGCATCGTTGCGCACATAGCCGGCCAGGCGGACGCCGCCGCCGAGCAGCGGATTGCCCCAGAGCGAGGCCTTGGTGATGCAGGCGGCACGCGGCAGGCGGGAGAGCATCAGCACGGCATCCATCATCGAGGGGTGGTTGCAGGCGATGATCAGCCCGGCCTCGTCGCGCAGCGGATCGAGCGCCGAGGTGTCGACCCGCAGCAGCCCCGTGCCGCGCAGCAGGGCGAGATAAAGGCGGAAGCCGCCGGAGATGCCGGCCTGCCCCAGGCGCCGGCCGAAGCCCCGGCGGTGGCGCTCGGGCAGCAACCAGTGCGCCACGCCCGCCGGCAGGCTCCAGGCCAGGCACATCCCCACGAAGAGGATGAGAAGGACCGGGAAGAGCAGCGGCGCGGCGAGGGGGCGCCCGGCCTCGTCCGGGGAGTCCCCCGGGGGTCCGCCGGGCGCGCGGGGATCGGGGCTGGCCAGGATTGACGTTCCTCTTGTCTTTGGGCCTGCTGGCGGCGCGGCCCAGCCTAGCCGAGGCGGTGCCGGGCGGTCCATCAGCCAACCGGGCAGCCAACCGGGCAGCCAGCCAGGCCGCCGTGACCGCGCAGGAGGATGCCCGTGCCGCAGACCACGATCCCGCCGGAGGCCCCCTCGGAGGCCCCCTCGGAGGCCCCCCCGGATCTCGCCCCGCATGCCGTGCTGCCGCAGTATTACGGCATGGCGGAAGCCCGCGCCGGCTTCGTCCGCCGCCTCTTCGACGACACCGCCGCGCATTACGACCGCATCAACCGCATCTTCTCGCTCGGCACCGGCGCCTGGTACCGGCGGCAGGCGCTGCGCCGCGCCGGCCTGCGCCCCGGGGACCGGGTGCTGGACGTGGCCACCGGCACCGGGCTGGTGGCGCGCGAGGCGGCGCGGCTTGCCGGCGCCGGCGGCCGTGTCACCGGCCTCGACCCCAGCGCCGGCATGCTGGCGGCGGCGCGGCGGGAGCTGCCGATCGGCCTCGTGCAGGGCCGCGCCGAGGCCCTTCCGCTGGCCGATGCCAGCGCCGACTTCCTCAGCATGGGCTATGCGTTGCGCCATGTGGCCGATCTCGGCATCGCCTTCGCCGAGTACCGCCGCGTGCTGCGCCCGGGCGGGCGGCTGCTGCTGCTGGAGATCGGCCGGCCGGAGGGGCGCCTGGGCCGGGCCCTGGCGCGCGCCTATCTGGGGCGGGTGGTGCCGGCACTCTGCCGCCTGACCGCCCCGCGCGGCCGTGACGACCTGCTGATGCGCTACTACTGGGACACGATCGAGGCCTGCGTCCCGGCGGAGACCATCCTGGCGCGGCTGCGCGCGGCCGGCTTCGAGGCGGTCGCCTGCGAGACCTCGCTCGGCCTGTTCAAGGCCTATACGGCGCGCCGGCCGGAGGCCGGGTGAGTCTCAGCCGATGACGGGCGCCTCCCCCGGCCAGGACCGCAGGACCAGGAGGCCACGGGCGATCGACTCGTCCAGCCCGTAGAAGCCGTCCGGGCCGCCGCCATGCAGCAGCAGAAGGTCCGGCCCGCCCGCCCGCACGAAAAAGCCCTCCCTCTCGTCCAGCCGGCCGCGGAAGACGGCATGCTGCCCCGGCTCCAGCAGGGCGGGATGAGCGCCGGCCCAGGTCGGCTCGGCCTGGGAAAGGCGCACCGTTTCCACCCGCTCCGCCGCCGCCTCCAGCGAGAGCCGCTCGCCCGCCTCGTAGTCGGTGATGATGTCGATGATACCGGTAAGCCGGTCGCCCTCGGAAACGAGGCCGTCATGGCCGCCATCGACCAGCACCATATTGCCGGGCCGCGCGGAGAAGCTGTCGCGGCCGCTGCCGCCGGTCATCACGGCGCCGATGTCGTCGGTGTAGAACAGGCTGTCGCCGGGGCTGTTCGCCTCCAGCACGTCGTCGCCGTCACCGCCATCCATCCGCGCCTGCCGCGTCCAGGCGATCAGGAGGTCGTCGCCGGCCTCGCCGAACAGGTCGTTGCCATGCGTGCGGAAGCCATCCACGAAGAGCAGGTCGTTGCCGTCGCCGCCGCGGAGAAGGTTGCCGGAGCCGGAAATGGCGATCACGTCATTGCCGCTGTCGCCGAAGACGCGGTTGTTGAAGCTCGGGGCGGTGAAGAAGCCCATCTGGATCTCGTCGTCGCCCGTGCCGCCCGAGACATAGTTGCCGCCGCCCTGGACCTGGATGACGTCATTGCCGCCGCCGCCGAAGATGCTGCTGGCGCCCTCGAACAGGCCGGAGCCGGTCACCTCGATCCGGTCGTCGCCGCCGCGGCCCAGCACCAGCCAGCCGTCGCCCTCCAGCGTGATCCCGTCGGCGCAGTGGCTGCCGATCGCGACCGGCCCTTCCCAGCCCGCCCACCAGGCATTCGGGCAACTCTCGGCGCCATCCTTCGCTCGTCGCATGCTGACTGTCCGGTTCGTTGGAGAAGGCGAACAATTCCTGACGGAAGCGCCCGTGTCGTCCCACGTTCGCGCGAGGCGCCGGTCCGTGCGAGGCAGCCTGGGCGCTTGCTTCGGCCGCGCCAGCCCTTACTGATGTCCTGTATGCCAACCACGGGGGAGAGGCGCCCTGTCCGCATCCGCATCCGCCGCCCGGAACCCGGGCGCGCCTGCCGGCCCGGGACACCGACCCGCTGCCGCTGGAGCGGCGGGCTGTGCCGCCGGCGTCGGGCTTCAGCACCCGCGTCACCCCCTGCCGGGCCGGCACGCCTCTGCCCAGCCTGCTTCCGCTGGCGGAGCGCCCCGCATGATCCGGGCCGGCTGTAACCTGCCGGGCCTGGTCCTGGCCTGGGCGCTCGCCCTGGCCGTCGGCCGCGCCTCCGCCCAGGAGGCGGAACCGGGGATGGTCCCGGAGGCCGTTACCGGCGCGGCCATGCAAGCGGCGCGCGAGGTCAGGCTGCCGAAGTTCGAGGCCGGGCTGGCCGCCGGCGCCGGCTGGCTGCCGGACTATCCGGCCGCCGGGCAGAACCATTTCCAGGGTCTGGCCTTCCCCTACCTGATCTATCGCGGCGAGATCCTGCGCAGCGACGGCCAGGGGGTGCGCGGCCGCTTCTACAATGACGAGGCGATCGGCCTCGACCTCAGCTTCTCCGGCGCCTTCCCCTCCTCGTCGAGGGACAACCGGGCGCGCGAGGGCATGCCGGATCTCGACTGGCAGGGCGAGGTCGGCCCCTCGCTGCGCATCACCCTCTGGCGCGACCCGGCGCGGCCGCAGCGGCTGAACCTGGAACTGCCGCTGCGCGCGGTCTTCTCCACCGACCTGTCCTCGGTCCGCTACCGCGGGCTGACCTTCTCGCCCGAGCTGGCCTATGAGCGCCGCGCCCTGGCGCGCGAGGGCGACCGTTTCCGGATCGGCCTCGGCCCGGTCTTCGCCACCGACCGGATGATGGACTACTTCTATCGCGTCGAGCCGCGCTACGTCCGGGCCGACCGCCCGGCCTATGACGCGGAGGGCGGCTATCTCGGCACGCGGATGCAGTTCTCCTACCGCTTCCCGCTGACCGGGCGGCTCTCGGCGGTGGCCGGCGGGCGGGTGGAATCCTTCCACGGTGCCCGCAACGAGGACAGCCCGCTGTTCCGCCGCGACTGGAACCTGAGCGCGGCGCTGGGCCTCTCCTGGTCGCTCTACCGCTCCGAGGCCAGCGTCGCCTCCAGCGCCAGTCCGTTCGACTGAGGGCTGCTGGCCACCGGCCGATTGCGGCGCGGAACGGCATCAGCGGAGCCATTTTCTTGCCGGGAAGGCGAAGGAATCCTGTTTCGGAGACAAAGCCGCGGCGGTATTTCGCCCCTTGCGGCAAGGCCGCCCTGCTGGGATGCAGGCGGATGGCATCTGGCCTGGGCACCGGCAGGGAGGCACCCCGTGACGTCCACGATCGAGAATTCCGGTGAGGGCCAGGCGGCGCGGGCGCTGGAGCCCGAGGTGGCGGCGCTGATCGTCGAGGCGCTGCACCTGGAGATGGAGCCCGGCGAGATCGACCCCGAGGCCCCCCTCTTCGGCGAGGGCCTGGGCCTCGATTCCATCGACGCGCTGGAGATCGCGCTCGCCATCTCGCGGCGCTACGGCTTCCAGCTCCGCTCGGACGATGAGCGCAACGGCCAGATCTTCGCCTCGCTCCGCAATCTCTGCGCGCATGTCCAGAGGAACCGCCAGGCTTGACGCCCGGCGGGGCCGGACCATGCCGGGCGCGCTGATCCCCGCCCTGCTCCTGGCCGCCGCCGCGCTCGGCGCGCGGCTCCTGGGCTGGCACGGGGCGACGCTGCTCCTCGGCCTCGGGGCGCTGGGGATGGCCATGGGCCGGCGCTGGCCGGCACGGCTGGCC
>NZ_JBSXMU010000089.1:0-14251 GCF_054073225.1 Teichococcus aerofrigidensis | reverse complement strand
CGATATCGGCGGGCAGCGGCAGGGGCGACAGCACCAGGGCCGGCGCCAGCAGCGGGCGCCAGCCCAGCGCCGCCACCGCCGCGGCGGTCTCGGCGCAGCCCGGCTCGGGCCGGGTGACCAGGACGGCGGGCGGCTCCCGCACGGCGTCAGGCGATGAAGAGATCGGCGGGGCTGTCCGCCCGCAGGCTGTCGCCCAGCGCGCGGCCCAGCCGCTCCGCCTCGCTCGCCGCGCCGCCGAGGCCGCGCTTCAGCAGGAAGCTGCCATCCGGCCGGGCCACCAGGCCGGTCAGGAAGAGGGTGCCGTCCGGCAGCAGTCGGGCATGACCGCCGATCGGCGTGCGGCAGGAGCCGTCCAGCGCCGCGAGCAGGGCGCGCTCGGCGCGGGAGACGGCCCGCGCCACGCGGTCCTCGATGCCGGCGAGCAGCTCGTGCAGTTCCTCGTCCCCGGCGCGCACGGTGATGCCGACGATGCCCTGGCCGGCCGCCGGCACCATGGCCTCGGCGTCGAGCAGCCGCGTGGCGTGGCCCTCGAGGCCGAGACGCCGGAGCCCGGCCAGCGCCAGCAGCGTGCCGTCGTAGGCGCCGCCGGCCAGCTTGGCGAGGCGGCTGTTCACATTGCCGCGGATGATCTCGACCCTGAGGTCGGGCCGCGCGTGCAGCAGCTGCGCCTGCCGCCGCAGGCTGGCGGTGCCGATCAGCGCCCCGGCCGGGATGGCGTCGAAGGGGCCGTCGCCGGCCGCCGGCGCCAGCCCTTCGCGCAGCACCAGGGCGTCGCGCGCGTCCTCGCGCGTCATGGTGCAGGCGAGGACGATGCCGGGCGGCATCTCGGTCTCCAGATCCTTCAGGCTGTGCACGGCGAAGTCGATCCGCCGGTCGAGCAGCGCCTCGTGGATCTCCTTGGCGAAGAGGCCCTTGCCGCCGATATCCGCCAGGCGGCGGTCCTGGATGCGATCCCCCGAGGTGGTGATCACATGCTCCTCGAAGGCCTTGGCGTTCCGCAGCACCGGGCAGAAATGCAGGATGCGGTCGAGGAAGGTGCGGGTCTGCCAGAGCGCCAGGGGCGAGCCCCGCGTGCCGACGCGCAGCGGCAGGGAGCGCCGCGCATGGGGCTTGACGGCCGCATGGGGCGCTGCCGCGCCGATGGCGCCGCCGCCCGGCGCATGCGGGGCGGCGGCGGGATGCGCGGCGGCGCCCGCCGGGGCAGACGGCAGGGCGGGGTGGGCAAAGGACATGCCGGCGTCATAGAACCACGGCCCGGCCTGGGAAAGGCCGGCATGGGAAAGAAGGTGGAGATGCGCGTGGCGCCGATTGGTGGACCGGTTCTGGGTTTGGAGGCGAGCTGCGACGAGACCGCGGCCGCCCTGCTGGCGCCGGACGGCACCATCCTGGCCGAGGCGGTGCGCAGCCAGCTGGCCGAGCACACCCCCTTCGGCGGCGTGGTGCCGGAGATCGCGGCGCGCGCCCACCTGGCGTATCTGCCGGCGCTCGCCGCCCAGGTGATGGCCGAGGCGGGGGTCGCCCCCGGGGCGCTGGGCGGCATCGCCGCGACGGCCGGCCCCGGGCTGATCGGCGGGCTGATCGTCGGCTCCGGCTTCGGCAAGGGCATGGCCATCGCGCGCGGGCTGCCCTTTGTCGCGGTCAACCACCTCGAGGGACATGCGCTGACCGCCCGCCTGCCGCTGCTGCGGGAGGCCGGGCTGGTGGAGGGCGGCATCGCCTTCCCCTACCTGCTGCTGCTGCTCTCCGGCGGGCACTGCCAGTGCGTCGCCGTCGAGGGGGTGGGGCGCTACCGCCGCCTCGGCTCGACGCTGGACGACGCGGTGGGCGAGGCCTTCGACAAGTCGGCCAAGCTGATGGGCCTGCCCTGGCCCGGCGGGCCGGCGCTGGAGCGGCTCGCCGCCGGCGGCGACCCGAGGCGCTACCCCCTGCCCCGGCCCCTGTTCGGCCGTCCGGGCTGCGACTTCTCCTTCAGCGGCCTCAAGACCGCCGTCGCGCAGACCATCCCGAAGCTCGCGGCGGAGCAGGACCGCGCCGACCTCGCCGCCTCCTTCCAGCGCGTGGTCGCCGCCGTGCTGGCCGACCGGGCGCGCCACGCCCTGGCCATGCTGCCGGGCGCGACCGCGCTGGTGGTGGCCGGCGGCGTCGCCGCCAATCAGGGCGTGCGGGCGGCGCTGACGGCCGAGGCGGCGCGCGCCGGGCTGCCGCTGGTCGCCCCCCCGGTCCGGCTCTGCACCGACAACGCGGTGATGATCGCCTGGGCCGGGATCGAGCGGCTGCGGGCCGGGCTGACCGACCCGCTCGACCACGCGCCGCGTCCGCGCTGGCCGCTGGAGGAGCTGGCTCCCGCCGGGGACGCGGCATGAACTATCGCCACGCCTTCCATGCCGGCAACTTCGCCGACTGCGTCAAGCACGCCCTCCTGGTGCGCCTGGTCCGGCGGCTCGCCGCCAAGGACACGCCCTTCCGCGTGCTCGACACCCATGCCGGCATCGGCGCCTACGACCTGTCCGGCTCGGCGGCGGAGCGCACCGGCGAGTGGCGCCAGGGCATCGGCCGGCTGCTCGACATCACGGACGGGCCGCTGGCCGAATGGCTGACCCTGGTGCGCCATGCCGGCTTCCCGCCGCGCTATCCCGGCAGCCCCTCCCTGGTGCGGATGCTGCTGCGCCCGCGCGACCGGCTGGTGCTCTGCGAGCTGCATGAGGAGGACCACGTCACCCTGCGCACCCTGTTCCGCGGGGACCCGCAGACCGCCGTGCACCGGCGCGACGCCTGGGAGGCGCTGACGGCGCTGACCCCCTTCGCCGAGAAGCGCGGCCTGGTGCTGGTCGATCCGCCCTTCGAGCAGGAGGGCGAGTTCGCCCGCATGGCGGAGGGCCTGGCCACGGTCGCCCATCGCTTCCGGGCGGCGGTGCAGGCGCACTGGTATCCGATCAAGCATCGCGCCCCGGTGCGCGCCTTCCACACCGCGCTGTCGGAGAGCGGGGTGCGCGACATCCTCGCCTGCGAGCTCTGGCTGCGCGAGCCCACCGATCCGCAGCGGCTGAACGGCTGCGGCCTCGTCGTCGTCAACCCGCCCTGGCGGTTCGAGGAGGAGGCGGGGGAGATCCTCGCCGTCCTGCTGGCGCGGCTCGGCCAGGGCGAGGCCGGCGAGGGCTTCGCCATCCATCGCATCGCCGAGGAATAGGAACATCATGCAGAAGGTCGCGGTGATCGGCGCCGGCGCCTGGGGCACGGCGCTGGCGATCCAGGCCGCCCGGGCCAGTCGGACAGCCCATCGGACAGCCCATGGGGCGGCCAATGGGATGGCGGCGGAGGGAAGCGTCGCGCTCTGGGCGCGGGATGCGGGCCGGGCGGCGGCGATGCAGGCGGCGCGGGAGAACGCGGCGCATCTGCCCGGCCATCGCCTGCCCGGGGCGATCCAGGTCACGCACGAGGCCGGGGCGGCGCTGGCCGGCGCGGAGCTGGCGCTGCTGGTGGTGCCGACGCAGCATCTGGCGGCGGTGCTGCGGACGCTCCCGGCGACGCTGCCGCCCTGCCTGGTCGCCGCCAAGGGCGTGACGGCGGCGGGGCTGCGCCTGCCGCTGGAGATCCTGGCCGAGGCGCGGCCGGGCCTGCGGGCGGGGGTGCTCTCCGGCCCCAACTTCGCCGAGGAGATCGCCGCCGGCCTGCCCGCCGCGGCCGTCCTGGCCAGCACCGACGCCGCGCTGCGCGAGGCCGCCGCTGCCCGCCTCGCCTCGCCCGCCTTCCGCCTCTACGGCCAGGACGACCCGGTGGGGGCGCAGATCGGCGGCGCGGCCAAGAATGTCGTCGCCATCGCCGCCGGCGCGGTGATGGGCGCCGGGCTCGGCGAGAATGCCCGCGCCGCGCTGGTGACGCGCGGCCTGTCGGAGATCGCCCGGCTGGCCGTGGCGCTGGGCGGCCGGGCGGAGACGGTGAGCGGCCTCTCGGGCCTGGGCGATCTGCTGCTGACCTGCACCGGGCCGGGCAGCCGGAACTTCTCGCTCGGCTTCGCCCTCGGCCAGGGGCGGCGGCTGGAGGAGATCCTGGCGGCGCGCAACAGCGTGACGGAAGGGGTGGCCACCGCCCCCGCCCTGCTGGCCCGCGCCACCGCCGCCGGCGTGGAGATGCCGATCACCGAGGCCGTCGCCGCCGTGCTGGCGGGCCGGGTCGATGTCGCGGGGGCGATGCGCGAGCTGATGGCCCGGCCGCGGCGGCACGAGGTGTGAGGGCGGCCGGCCAGCGGCACCGCCCCGGTGAGCGGGGATGCCTTCACTCGGCCCGCAGCGCCGCGCCGGCGGCCAGCGGCGCCAGGGGCAGGGCCGCCGCCACCAGCGCGCCCAGCAGCAGCAGGAAGGGCCGGGCCGGCAGGCCGGAGGCCGCGGCCTCGATCGCCGCCGCCCCGAAGATGACGGCCGGGATGGCCAGCGGCAGCACCAGCAGGGGCAGCAGCACGCCGCCCCGCCGCGCGCCGAGCGTCAGCGCCGCCCCCGCCGTGCCGAGCAGCGACAGGTAGAGGGTAGCCAGCCCCAGCACCGCCGCCGCCGTGCCCCAGGCCGGGACCGGCAGGTTGAGCATCGCCGCCGCCGGCGGCGTGGCCAGCAGCAGCGGCGCCCCGGTGCAGAGCCAGTGCGCCGCCGCCTTGGCCGCCGCGATCTCCATCCGCGACAGGCCGGAGAGCAGGAGCTGGTCCAGCGAGCCATCCTCGGCCTCGGCGCCGAAGAGGCGGTCGAGCGGCAGCAGGGCCGCCAGCAGGGCCGTGGCCAGCAGGGCGCCCGGGGCGAGCCGCGCGAGCAGCTCCGGCGCCGGGCCGGTGCCGAAGGGGAAGAGCGCCACGACCAGCAGGAAGAACAGCACCGCCGCCAGGGTCTCCGCCGGATGGCGCAGCGCCAGCCGCAGTTCCCGCCCGACCAGCGCCATCATGCCGGCCAGTCCTCGCTCTCCGGCGGGGCGGCGGCGCCGAGGTCGAGGCCGCGCGCCTCCGGCAGCGGCAGCGCCACATGCGTCGCCACCACCACCATGCCGCCCGCCCCGCGATGCGCCGCCAGCAGCCCGCCCAGCCGCCCGATGCTGGCGGCATCGAGCCCCACCGTCGGCTCGTCGAGCAGCCAGAGCGGCGCCGGGGCCAGGGCCAGCCGGGCGAGCGCCAGCCGCCGCCGCTGGCCGGCCGAGAGCAGCCGCGCCGGCAGGTCGGCGAGCGGCGCCAGATCCGCCGCCGCCAGAGCCGCGCCGATGTCGCCGCCCCAGCGGCGGGACCAGAAGGCCAGGTTCTCCGCCAGCGTCAGCGACGGCTTCACCGCATCCGCATGGCCCAGGTAGCGCAGCCGCGCGGCATGGGCCGGCGCATCCGCCAGGGCCGGCGCGCCCTCCCAGAGCAGCTCGCCCGCCGCCGCCGGCAGCAGCCCGGCCAGCAGGCGCAGCAGGCTGGACTTGCCGGCGCCGTTCGCCCCGGTCAGCACCAGCGCCTCCCCGGGCCGCAGGGTGAGGGAAAGACCGGCGAAGACCACCCTTCCCCCGCGCCGCACCGCCATGTCCCTCGCTTCCAGCAAGCCTGCCCCCCGGCGTTCCTGAGCCCCGCCCCGGCAATGGACCGGGGGCGCACAGCGTGTAATAAGCGGCAGCGTTCGCAGCAAATCACTCAAGGGACCCCGGACCATGCGGATGATCGGGCAGGATAGCCTGAAGGCGCGTCGCTCCCTGACGGTAGACGGCAAGACCTATCATTACTTCAGCCTGCCCGAGGCGGCGAAGAGCATCGGCGACGTGAGCCGCCTGCCCTACAGCCTCAAGGTCCTGCTGGAGAACGTCCTTCGCTTCGAGGACGGACGCGCCTATTCGGTGAAGGACGCCGAGGCGATCGCCGAATGGGTGAAGGAGGGCAGGAGCGAGAAGGAGGTTCCCTTCCGCCCGGCCCGCATCCTGATGCAGGACTTCACCGGCGTGCCGGCGGTGGTCGATCTCGCCGCCATGCGCGACGGCATCCTGAAGCTCGGCGGCGACCCGCGCCGCGTCAATCCGCTGGTGCCCGTCGATCTGGTCATCGACCACTCCGTCATGGTCGACGTCTCCGCCACCCCCACCGCCCTGCAGCAGAACGTCGACATCGAGTTCGAGCGCAATGGCGAGCGCTACGAGTTCCTGCGGTGGGGCCAGGAAGCCTTCAACAATTTCCGCGTCGTCCCGCCCGGCACCGGAATTTGCCATCAGGTGAACCTGGAATACCTCGCCCAGGGCGTCTGGACCGCGACCGACGCCGGCGAGACCTTCGCCTATCCCGACAGCTGCTACGGCACCGACAGCCACACCACCATGGTGAACGGCCTCGGCGTGCTGGGCTGGGGCGTCGGCGGCATCGAGGCGGAGGCGGCCATGCTCGGCCAGCCGATCGCCATGCTGATCCCCGACGTCATCGGCTTCAAGCTGCATGGCAGGCTGCGCGAGGGCGTCACCGCCACCGACCTGGTGCTGACGGTGACGCAGATGCTCCGCAAGAAGGGCGTCGTCGGCAAGTTCGTCGAGTTCTACGGCCCCGGCCTCGCCGAGATGGCGCTGGCCGACCGCGCGACCATCGGCAACATGGCCCCGGAATACGGCGCGACCTGCGGCATCTTCCCCGTCGATGAGGTCACGCTCGACTATCTGCGCCTCTCCGGCCGCGACGAGCACCGCATCAACCTGGTGCGCGAATACTACAAGGCGCAGGGCATGTTCCGCGAGGAAGGCCAGCCCGACCCGGTCTTCACCGACACGCTGGAGCTGGACATGGGCACCGTGGTGCCCTCCATGGCCGGCCCGAAGCGCCCGCAGGACCGCGTCGAGCTGACCAACGCCGCCCCCGCCTTCGCCAAGGAGCTGGCCTCGGGCAATCTCGGCGTGCCGGGCGACAAGGCCGATCTGCGCGTGCCCGTCGCCGGCTCGAATTTCGACCTCGGCCATGGCGACGTGGTGATCGCCGCCATCACCTCCTGCACCAACACCTCGAACCCCTATGTCCTGGTGGCGGCCGGCCTGGTGGCGAAGAAGGCCAATGCGCTCGGCCTGAAGCCGAAGCCCTGGGTCAAGACCTCGCTGGCCCCCGGCTCCCAGGTGGTGACCGACTACCTCGACAAGGCCGGGCTGACGCCGCACCTGGACGCGCTGGGCTTCCAGACCGTGGGCTATGGCTGCACCACCTGCATCGGCAATTCGGGCCCGCTGCCCGACCCGATCGTGGACGCCATCGAGGAGAACAAGCTGGTCGCCGTCTCGGTGCTGTCGGGCAACCGCAACTTCGAGGGCCGCGTGCACCAGAACGTGCGCGCCAACTACCTGGCCTCGCCGCCGCTGGTGGTGCTCTACGCGCTCGCCGGCTCGATCACGCTCGACGTGACCAAGGAGGCCATCGGCACCGGCTCGAACGGCCAGCCGGTCTACCTGAAGGACATCTGGCCGAGCACGAAGGAGGTCAACGACACCGTCGCCTCCGTCGTCACGCGCGAGATGTTCCAGGCGCGCTACAGCGACGTCTTCAAGGGGCCGGCGCAGTGGCAGGCGATCCGCGTCGATGCCGGCTCGGACACCTATCGCTGGAACTCCGGCTCCACCTACGTGCAGAACCCGCCCTATTTCGAGGGCATGCAGCCGGAGCCGGGCGAGATCGCCTCGGTGCGCGGCGCGCGGGTGCTGGCCAAGCTGGGCGATTCCATCACCACCGACCACATCTCGCCCGCCGGCAACATCAAGAAGGTCTCGCCCGCCGGCGAGTACCTGCTGGAGCACCAGGTCCGGCAGAACGACTTCAACAGCTACGGCGCCCGCCGCGGCAACCATGAAGTCATGATGCGCGGCACCTTCGCCAACATCCGCATCAAGAACGAGATGGTCCCCGGCATCGAGGGCGGCATCACCAGGCACCAGCCCTCGGGCGACGTGCTGCCGATCTATGACGCCGCCATGCGCTACAAGGCGGAGGGCGTGCCGCTGGTGATCTTCGGCGGCAAGGAATACGGCACCGGCTCCTCCCGCGACTGGGCGGCCAAGGGCACCTTCCTGCTGGGCGTGAAGGCGGTCATCACCGAGAGCTTCGAGCGCATCCACCGCTCGAACCTGGTGGGCATGGGCGTGCTGCCGCTGGTGTTCAAGCCGGGCGAGAGCCGCGAGACGCTGGGCCTGACCGGCGAGGAGACCATCGACATCCTGGGCCTCGAGGAGCTCCGGCCCCGCATGCTGCTGGATCTCGTCATCCACCGGTCGGACGGCACCACCACCACGACCCAGGTGCAGTGCCGCGTCGATACGGCCGATGAGGTCGAGTACTACAAGAACGGCGGCATCCTGCACTACGTGCTGCGCAACATGGCCAAGGCCGCCTGATCGGCCCCAGGTCAGCCTTGGGGCCGGCCTTCGGGCCTGGCCCCATCCCCCACCGGGGCGAGGACGACAAAAAAGCCGGGGCTTGACCCCGGCTTTTTCACGCGCCCATCGTGGCGGAGGCCGCCCTCAGGGGCGGCGGGGCCGCACCGGTCCATAGAGCGGCGCGCCCCAGGGCAGGTCGACCAGCCCTCGGAAAAGGTTGCGGGGGGTCAGGGGCTGCTGATGCGTGGTCCAGGACATGAGCCTATCTCCTTGCTCGACGACCGTCTCAGTATTCGCGCCCAACAATGAAGAAATCCTGAAATGGCGCTGTCTTCGAGGACATTCAAGCCCTGCTGATCGCAGGCGGGAGGCCGTGCTCCCGCAGTGGGCGTGGTGGTGCGGCGCATCCATCGGGGCGGCGCGGCGTTCACGCTGCGGAGACGGCCGCCGGCCCCGGCGCGCCGGAGGACACGGGCGGAGCCGGACAGGAACGGGAGGCACAGGGACAGGGGGCATGCCACAGACGCGCCGCATCGATCACATTTCGGACCTGCACTTCAACCGGATCGACCCGACGGCGACCGAGGGGCTGCTGGCGGCGCTGAACGGCGACCCGGCCGATCTGGTGGCGGTCAGCGGCGACCTGACGATGCGGGCCCGCTCGCGCGAGTACAAGGCGGCCCGGCGCTTCCTGGAGGCGCTGAAGGCGCCGGTTCTGGTGGTGCCGGGCAATCACGACATCACGAACTACTGGCCCTGGGAGCGTTTCCTCGATCCCTTCGGCCGCTGGCACCGTTTCATCGGCGGCGAGACCGAGCCCGTCTGGCGCGACGAGGTCATGGCGGTGATCGGGCTGAACACGGTGGTGCGCGGCGGGCTGCATCTCTCCTGGGAGGGCGGTCGCGTGAAGCGCAGCCGGCTGCGGCGCCTGCTGGACCGGCTGGAGGAGACGCCGCCCGGCCTGTTCCGCATCGTCGTCGCCCACCATCCGTTCCTGGCGCCGGAGGACGCGCCGGACACGCCGCTGGCGCGCCGCGCCGCGCCGGCGCTGGAGCGCCTGCAGGCGGCGGGGGTGCGGCTGATCCTCTCAGGGCACCTGCACCGGGGCTATGTGCGGCTGCACCGGGGCGTCGCCGAGACCGCGCGGCCCGGCGGCCCGGCGCGGCCCGAGCTGCTGGTGGTCCAGGCCGGCTCGGCCATCTCGACGCGGCTGCGGGGCGAGCCCAATGCCTACAACCGCATCGTCATCCGCCAGGGACAGGCCCGCATCGAGCCGCGCCGCTGGAACGGCCATGCCTGGGTCAGCGCCGCCGCCCCGGCCTGGCCGGCGCACACGCTGGACGAGGCGGAGGCCATCGCTCCCGCCGTCTAGGACGGAGCCGCCGACGCGCCCGCCCCGCCCCGGGGCAGGCCCAGCGCCAGCGGCAGGGCCAGGAGGCAGAGGCCGGCCATGACCAGGAAGACGCCGGCGCCCCAGGCGGCATAGAGCGGGCCGCAGAGCAGCGTCATGCTGCCGCTCATCAGCCCCACGCCCAGCGCCGCATGTAGCGTCTGGGCGGTTCCGGCCTGGGCCGGCGGCACCAGGGCCAGGATCAGCTGCATGGCCGCCAGGTGCTGGGCGCCGAAGGTGAGGGCGTGCAGCAGCTGCGTCGCCACCAGGGCGGGCAGCCAGGCGGTGCCGGCGAGGGTGCTCCAGCGCAGCACCCCGGCCCCGGCGGCGAGCAGCGCCAGGCCGCGCGCGCCGAGGCGCGCCACCAGCCGCCGCCCGAGCAAGAAGAGCAGCACCTCCCCCACCACCCCCAGCGCCCAGAGCAGGCCGATGCCGGTGGCGCTGAGCCCGGCCGCCGACCAGTGGATGCTGCCGAAGGCGTAGTAGGCCGCGTGGCTGCTCTGGATCAGGCCCGAGAGCAGCAGCAGCCGGATGAAGCCCGGCAGGCGGAGCGTGGCGCGGAAGCCGCCCTCCCGCCGCCGCGCCAGGCTCCGGCCCTCCGTCGCGGCGCGGGGCAGCAGGAGGGCGGCGGCCAGGGTGGCGAGCATGGCGCCGCCCATCAGCAGCGGCACCACGCCGAGCCCCAGCCGGCCGGCCAGCCAGCCAGCCACCATCGCCGCCGCCATGAAGGCCAGGGAGCCCGCCGCGCGCACCCGCCCGTAATCCAGCCAGTCCCGGCGCGCGGCGGCGAGGCAGAGCGTGTCGGTCAGCGGGGTGAGCGGCGCCGAGGCAGCGTGGAAGGCGAGCTGGGTCAGCAGGAAGCCGAGCAGCGTGCCGGCCAGCAGGTAGCCGCCCGAGGCCAGCGCCCCCGCCAGGGCGGCCAGCGCCAGCAGCAGCCGGGGGTCACCCAGCGCGTCGGCGCCCCGGCCGGCCCGCGGGCCGGCCAGCAGGCGGATGCCCGAGCCCGCCGCCAGCACCAGCGAGACCTCCCCGGGCGAGAGGCCGCGCGCCGCCAGGAAGGCCGGCAGGAAGGGCTGCACCACGCCGATGCCGGCGAAGACGCTGCCGAGCAGCAGGACGTGGCGGGTGATCGCGAATCGGGGCGGCATGGTCGCCGGACAGGCTGCGCCCGCCAGGGCGGCCTGCGAAGCCCCGCCGGCCTCAGGGCGCCGGCGGCGCCTCCCCCGCCCCGGCGCGCCGCTCGCAGATGACGCCGAGGACGGCGCGCAGCATCACCATGGCGGTGAACACCATCCCGGCGGAGAACAGGCCTTCCAGCAGGGCGCCCAGGCGGCGCCGCGCCTGCCCGGCCCGCATCTGCGCCTGCCGCCCCGCCTCCGTCCATTCGCCGCCCCACCGTTCCAGCGCCCGCCGCAGCGGCGGGATGGCGGGGCCGGGGGAGGCCGGCAACCGCGCCGCGAGGCCGGCCAGTTCCGGCCTCTCCCCCGCCGCCATGTCCCCGAGCAGGGTGACGAGCCCGGCGCGCAGCCGCTCCAGCTCCACCCCGCCCGCGGCGGCGTCGCCGGCCTCCAGCCGGGCGGCGCGCCCGGCCAGGATCGCGGCCTGCAACGCCAGGTCCTGGCGCCAGGCGGCGGCCTGGCTTTCCGCCGCCACCTCCTGCACCAGCCAGCGCGCGCCCATGGTCACGGCCAGGCCGCCCAGGCCGGCCAGCGCCAGCAGGGCGGAAAGGCCCGTGGTCATCAGGAAGGTGGTGCGCCGCATGGTCTGGTTCCGGGATCAGGCCGCAGGATGCCCGCCAGGCCCTGCCGCCCGGTTAAGGCCGGAGGCCAAGTTGTAACGGGCGGTTGCCAATCCCCCCCTTTGGCGCCACACAGGCGGGGCGATGCCCGATCTCGCCCAGCGTCCGTTCCAGCGCCCCCTCTCCTCCAGCGCTGGCGGAGCCATGTTCCCCGCGCGGGTGAAGGCGGTGCTCGGCCCCACCAACACCGGCAAGACGCATCTGGCCATCACGCGCATGCTGGCGCATGCCTCGGGCATCATCGGCTTTCCGTTGCGCCTGCTGGCGCGGGAGAACTACGACCGCATGGTGGCCGCCAAGGGCGCCCGCCATGTCGCCCTGATCACCGGCGAGGAGAAGATCGTCCCGCCCGAGGCGCGCTGGTTCGCCTGTACGGTGGAGGCCATGCCGCTCGACCGGCGAGTGGAATTCGTCGCCGTGGACGAGATCCAGCTCTGCGCCGACCCGGATCGCGGCCATGTCTTCACCGATCGGCTGCTGCACGCGCGCGGTCTCGTCGAGACCATGTTCCTCGGCGCCGAGACCATCCGGCCGCTGCTGCAGCGGCTGGTGCCGCAGGCCGAGGTGGAGACGCGCCCCCGCCTCTCGCAGCTCACCTATGCCGGCCCGGCCAAGCTGACCAAGCTGCCGCCGCGCTCGGCCGTCGTCGCCTTCTCGGCCGGCGAGGTCTATGCCATCGCAGAGGCGATCCGCCGCCGGCGCGGCGGCTGCGCCGTGGTGATGGGCCGGCTCAGCCCGCGCACCCGCAATGCCCAGGTGGCGCTGTACCAGAACCGCGAGGTGGACTTCCTGGTGGCGACGGATGCGATCGGCATGGGGCTGAACATGGATGTCGACCATGTCGCCTTCGCCTCCCTGCAGAAGTTCGACGGCCACCGCCCCCGCCCGCTCTCGGCGCAGGAGGCGGCGCAGATCGCCGGGCGCGCCGGGCGCGGCATGCGCGACGGCACCTTCGGCACCACCGCCGACTGCCCGCCCCTGCCGGACGAGATCGTCGGCAAGATCGAGGAGCACCAGTTCGAGGCGCTGATGACGCTGGCCTGGCGCAATGCCGAGCTCGACTTCAGCGGCATCGACGCGCTGCTCGACAGCCTGGCCGCGCCGCCGCCGGTGCCGGGCCTGGCCAAGGGCCATGACGCGACCGACCACATCACCCTGGCCGCCCTCTCGCGCGAGGCCGAGGTGCGCGCCCTGGCGACCGGCCGCGCCCGCCTCCGCCTGCTCTGGGAGACCTGCCAGATCCCGGATTTCCGCAAGCTGGCGGATGACAGCCACACCCGCTTCTGCGCCCGCGTCTTCGCGCATCTGGCGCGCGAGGGGCACCTGCCCGCCGACTGGGTGGGCACGCAGATCGCGCAATGCGCCAGCATCGAGGGCGACCTCGACACGCTGATGGCCCGCCTCTCCGCCATCCGCGTCTGGAGCTATATCGCCGCCCGCGCCGACTGGCTCCGCGACGCGGCCCGCTACCAGAACGAGGCCCGCGCCGCCGAGGACGCGGTCAGCGACGCGCTGCACGAGCGCCTGACCGCCCGCTTCGTCGACCGACGGGCCGCGCACCTGATCCGACGCCTCGACGACTCGGCGGAAGAGCTGCTCTCCGCCGTGACCCGCAAGGGGGAGGTGGTGGTAGAAGGCCATCCGGTTGGCCATGTGACGGGTTTCGTGTTTGAACCCGATGCGTCTGCGGGTAATGGGGAGGAGCGCAAGCTCGTCCTGCGTGCTGCCCGCCGTGCCCTGCAGAGTGAGATGCCGAAGCGCGTGACTGAGATGGAAACGGCGTCCGACGACGCCTTCGCCCTGACCCCGACCCACAGCATCACCTGGAACGGTGCCGAGATCGCGCGCCTGAGGCCCGGCCCCGCGCCGGACAAGCCGCTGATCGAGCCGCTGGCCTCCGAGTTCCTGGATGGCGCGCAGCGCGAGCGGGTGCGTTCCCGCCTCGCCACATGGCTGGAAACCATGCTGAAGCGCGACTTCGCGGCGCTCGACACGGTCGAGGCCAAGGCGGCGGAGGACAACACGCTGCGCGGCCCGGCCTTCCGGCTGCGGGAGTATCTCGGCCTGATGCCCGGCGGCACCGAGGCCGAGATCAACCCCGAGCTGCGGCAGAAGCTGAAGGCCATCGGCATCCGCGCCGGCCGCTTCGCCCTCTATCTGCCCGAGATGCTGAAGCCGCGCCCGATGGCGCTGCGCGCGCAGCTCTGGGCACTGAAGGCGGATTGCCCGACACCCGCCCTGCCGGGCGGCGGGCTGGTCTCCGTCCCGCCGCCGGAGGACTGGCCGGAAGGCTTCGCCGCCACCATGGGCTGGGTGATGGCCGGGCCGGTGATGCTGCGCCTCGATGTCGCCGAGCGGGTCGCCGGCGAGCTGGGCCACCTGACGCGCCGGGCGCCGGCCATGCTGCCGCCCGATGTCGCCAGCCGCCTGGGCGTCAAGGCGGATGTGCTGCCGGTGGTGCTGCAGACCCTGGGCTTCCGGCTGATCCCGGCCGAGACCCTGGCCGAGGATGCCTTCGGCCCGCCCGGCCCCGCCATGGTCAGCGCCCGGCGCGAGGATCACGGCCGCGGCCGCCCGCCGCGCCATGGCCCCCGCGGGGAGCGGCGTGGCGAGCGGTCCCGCCCAGGGAACGAGCGAGGAAGCGAGCGGGGGGGTGAGCGGCCGCCGCGCGAGGCCCGGCCCGCCGCCGGGGCACCGGCCGAGGGAACGGCCGCCGAGGCGGCATCCCC
>NZ_JBSXMU010000088.1:0-14762 GCF_054073225.1 Teichococcus aerofrigidensis | reverse complement strand
GGCCAGCCCCCTCCGGTGGGGGCCGGCCGGGGCGGGGCGGGAGCCTGTCCGGAAGGCGGGCCGGCGCGATGACGGGAGGGCCTCAGGCCGTGCGGCAGCAGGACGGGACAGACACCACGGAAACGACAAATGAGACCTCCCCTCGCCCGGATGGCAGGCCCGGGCTGACACTGGTGGCGACGCCGATCGGCAATCTCGGCGACCTCGCGCCCCGCGCCCTGGCCGTGCTGCGCGCGGCCGACGCGGTGCTCTGCGAGGACACCAGGGTAACCGCTCCGCTCCTGGCGCGACATGGCGTTTCGGTGAGCCTGACCCCGCTGCACGAACACAACGAGGACGCGGCCACGCCCCGCCTTCTGGCACGGATGGCGCAGGGTGAACACCTGGCCCTGGTCTCGGATGCCGGCACGCCGCTGATGAGCGACCCCGGCTACCGGCTGGTGCGCGCCGCCATCGCCGCGGGCGTCACCGTCTCGGCCGTGCCGGGGCCCAACGCGGCGGTGATGGCGCTGACCCTCTCCGGCCTGCCGCCGCACCCCTACCTGTTCCACGGCTTCCTGCCGCCCCGCGCCGCCGCGCGGAACGCGGAGCTCGCCCGGCTGCGCGCCGCCGAGCGGGCCGGCCTTTCCGCCACCCTGGTCTTCTACGAGGCGCCGCACCGCCTGGCCGAGACGCTGGCGGGGCTGGCCGAGGCGCTCGGGCCACGGCCGGCGGCGGTGACGCGCGAGCTGACCAAGCGCTTCGAGGAGGTGCGGCGCGGCACGCTGGCCGAGCTCGCGGCGCATTACGCGGAGCATCCGGCGCGGGGCGAGATCGCGCTTGTCGTCGGCCCGCCGGGAGAGGCGGAGCCGGAGGCCGAAGCGGGGCTCGACGACCGGCTGCGCGCCGCGCTGGCCGGGGGGGAGAGCCTGCGCGACGCCGCCGCGCTGGTCGCCGCCGCGACCGGCCTGTCGCGCCGGCAGGTCTATGCCCGGGCCCTGGCGCTGCGGGAAGCGGAGGGCTGAGGCGGCGGCCGTGCTTGGCGCCGCCCGCCACCCGGCCTACATGGGTCGGACGCTCCCTGGAGGCATGCCGGCCCGCCCCGGCCGCCTCAGCCCCGCCCGCCCTGGCTTATCCGCCCCGGCCCGCCGCGAAAGGCTTGCCCCCGCCGCATGTCCCGCCTCGACCGCTATCTGTTCCACCAGCTCGGCATCGCGCTGCTCGCCGTGACCACCGGCCTCGCCGCGCTGGTCTGGCTGACGCAGAGCCTGCGCTTCATCGAGCTGGTGCTGGACCGCGGCCTGTCGCTCGCCGTGTTCATCGAGCTGACCGGCCTGCTGCTGCCGAGCTTCTTCGCCGTCATCCTGCCGATCACCACCTTCGTCGTGGTGCTGTTCACCTATGTCCGCCTGAACGCCGACCGCGAGCTGGTGGTGATGCGCGCCGCCGGCCTCTCGGACTGGCGGCTGGCGCGGCCCGCGCTGCTGCTGGCCGGCCTGTCCACCGCGCTCTGCCTGTTCCTGCAGCTCTGGCTGGTGCCGGTCAGCCACGCCGCCTTCCGCGCCTGGCAGTTCGAGATCCGCAACGAGATGGCGGCGATCCTGCTGCAGGAGGGCGTGTTCAGCAGCCTGGGCGACGACCTCACCGTCTATGCCCGGCGGCGCGACAGCGACGGCACGCTGCGCGGCATCCTGGTGCACGACACGCGCGAGCCCGGCACGCCGGTCACCATCATGGCCGAGCAGGGGCGCCTGCTCTCCGGCGCCACCGGGCCGCGGGTCATCCTCATGAACGGCGTGCGGCAGCAGCTGGAGCCGGCCACCGCCGGCCATCCGGCGCGTCTCTCGGTGCTGAGCTTCGCCGAGAACAGCGTCGATCTCGCCACCTCCACCTCCGCCGTCACGGAATCGCGCAACCGCGACTCGCGGGAGCGCTTCGTGGGCGAGCTGCTGCATCCGGACCCGGCCGAGAATCTGCCCGAGCGCGACATCCGCAAGTTCCGCGCCGAGGGGCACCAGCGCATGGCATCGCCCTTCACCGCCCTGTCCTTCGCCATGGTCGGGCTGGCCTGCGCGCTGGCGGTCGGCTTCCGGCGCTACGGCGACTGGCGCCCGGCGGTGGTCGGCGTGGCGCTGGTGGTCGGGCTGCTGGCGCTGGGCCTCGCGGTCGGCAATCTGGCGGCGCGCGACAATGCCTTCATCCCGCTGATCTGGCTGCACGCGCTGGGGCCGGCCCTGGCCGCGGGCTGGGTGCTCTCGGGCAGCCGCGGCCTGCGCCGCCGCCGGCCGCAGGCGCTGGAGGGCTGATCCCATGGCCTTCTCGCTCACCCTCTCGCTCTATGTGGCCCGCCGCTTCGCCATGATGGCGCTGGTGATGATCGTGGCACTCGCCGCGCTGGTGGCGCTGTTCGACTTCATCGAGCTGCTGCGCCGTGCCGCCACGCGGGAGGATGTCGGCTTCGTGATGGTGGCCTCGATCGCCGCCCTGCGCCTGCCCTTCGTCATCCTCCAGATCCTGCCCTTCGGCATCCTGCTCGGCGGCATCATCGCCTTCTGGCGGCTCAACCGCGCCTCGGAGCTGGTGGTGGCGCGCGCCGCCGGGATCTCGGCCTGGAGCTTCCTCCTCGGCCCCGTGCTGGTGGCCTTCTGCCTCGGCCTGCTGGCGATCGCCGTGGTCTCGCCGCTCTCGGCCGCCATGCTCTCGCGCGCCGAGCGGCTGGACGCCACCTACCTGCGCAACGCCACCGGGCTGAGTTCGCTGGCCGGCGGCCGGCTCTGGCTGCGCCAGGCGGACCCCTCGATCGAGCCCAACGGCGTCGCCATCATGGCCGGGGTGCCGGAGATCGGGCCGCAGGGCTTCCTGCTGCGCCAGGTCTCGCTCTGGCGCCTCTCCGCCGCCGACCGGCCGCTGGCCCGCGTCGAGGCGCCGGAGGCGCGGCTGACGCCGGGACAATGGCGGCTGAGCCAGGCGGTGACCTTCGGCGCCGATCGCCAGGCCTCGCTGCCGCGCGAGATCGACCTGCCCACCAGCCTGACGCCGGACCGCATCGAAGACAGCTTCGCCAGCCCCGACACGCTCTCCTTCTGGGCCCTGCCGGGCTTCATCGAGGTGCTGGAGAACAGCGGCTTCTCGGCGCTGCGGCACCGGCTGCAGTTCCATTCCCTGCTCTCCACGCCGCTGCTGGCGGTCGGCATGGCGCTGCTCGCCGCCGGCTTCTCGATGCGCCAGTCGCGGCGCGGCGGCGTCGGGCAGATGCTGGGCGCCGGCGTCGCCGCCGGCTTCGCCCTCTTCCTGCTCGACAAGGTGGCGGAGGAATTCGGCCAGGCCGGCACCCTGCCGGTGGCGCTGGCCGCCTGGGCGCCCTCGCTCGCCGGGGTCATGCTGGCGGTTGCCTTGCTCCTCTATGTGGAGGATGGCTGAGGCCGGCCCGCCCCGAGGAGGGGATGAGGACGGGATGACGCATCGGCCGGGGCCGGGAAGCCCGGCGCGGGAGGAGAAGCATGACCCAGACCGAGGCCTCCGCCGACCTGCCGGAGGATCTGCTGCGCCTGCGCGACAGCATCGACAATATCGACGCCGCCATCATCCACATGCTGGCCGAGCGCTTCCGCTGCACCCAGCAGGTCGGCGCCCTCAAGGCAGCGCACCGGCTGCCGCCGGCCGATCCGGGGCGCGAGGCGCGCCAGGTGGCGCGGCTGCGCCGCCTCGCCGCCGAGGCCAAGCTCGATCCGGACTTCGCCGAGAAGTTCCTGGCCTTCGTCGTCCGGGAAGTGATCCGCCATCACGAGGCGGTGCCGCGCGGCTGAGGCGCGGCCACCCCTGAGGTGTGGCCGGGATACACTCGCCGGCTTGGCGCGAAGCGGCTATGGAAGGCGGCATGGACCGAGCCATGCGCGACGCCGGGGCGATTCCGGCCGGAGAACCCAGCTGCCAGCGGATGCCGCCGCGGAGGCGCCATCCCGGCCTGACCCATGCCGGCCTGCTCGCCGGTGTCGCCCTGCTGGCGCTGATCCTGCCGCCGCGGCCCGGCGGCGCGCAGATCTCGCCCTATGGCACCGATCCGCTCGGCGGCGGCCCCGGCCAGGCCGTGCTGCCCTCGGGCGCCGAGCAGCAGGGCGCGACCCGCGGGGCGGCGCCGGCCACCGCCGCGCCGGCCGGCGCCCCCCTGCCCGCCGGCGCGACCGACCCCTCGCAGACCGGCAACAACGCGCCCGTCACCTTCACCGCCGAGGAGGTGGAGTACGACCAGCAGCGCAACCTGGTGATCGCGCGCGGCGCCGTGGAGGCCTGGCAGAATGAGCGCATCCTGCGCGCCGACACCTTCACCTTCGACCGCAACACCGGCATCGCCGTGGCCGAGGGCAATGTCCAGCTGCTGGAGCCGGACGGCCAGGTCCTCTTCGCCGAGCGCGCCGAGCTGACCGGCAACATGCGCGACGGCGTGGTCGAGGGGCTGGCGGCGCGGCTGGCGCAGAACGGCCGGCTGGTGGCCAATGGCGCCCGCCGCACCGACGGCACCATCCTCGACATGTCCCGCGTGCTCTACTCGTCCTGCGATCTCTGCGCCGAGAATCCGGAGGCGCCGCCGCTCTGGCAGCTGCGCGCCCGCCTCGCCACGCACGACCAGGCCGAGAAGCGCCTGCGCTACCGCGACGCGACGCTGATGCTCGATGGCTGGCCGGTGCTCTGGACGCCCTACCTCTCGCACCCCGACCCCTCGACGCCGCGCCAGTCCGGCTTCCTGACGCCGACCCTCGGCACCTCCTCCTTCCTCGGCGGCTTCGTCACCCAACCCTACTACTGGGCGATCGACGGCGCCTCGGACCTGACCCTCTCGCCCACCCTCTCGACCAAGCGCGACCCGGCGCTCGGCCTCGCCTACCGCCGCCGCTTCAACTTCGGCGAGGTGCAGGCGACCGGCTCGATCGGCGAGCGGGCCGGCGCGGCGGACGAGGAGGGCTGGGGCGGCCACATCTACAGCAAGGGCCAGTTCTCGCTCGACGAGAACTGGCGCACCGGCTTCAACTTCAACCGCGCCAGCAGCGAGGCCTATCTGCGCGCATGGCGCTACCCCTCGCCCCGCGTGCTCAGCTCGGACGCCTTCCTGGAAGGCTTCTGGGGCACCGGCACCTATGCCCGCATCGACGGCCGCGGCTACCAGGGCCTCTCGGAGGTCGATGACGTCGGCCAGATCCCGCTGGTCCTGCCCAATGCCTATGTCGACCACTTCCTCGGCCGCGACCGCCTCGGCGGCTACCTGACCTTCGACGCCGGCGGCTTCGCGCTCTGGCGCAGCGAGGGCACCGACACCCGCCGCCTGTCCTCGCGCATCGGCTACGAGCTGCCGCGCATCGACCGCTTCGGCCAGGTCTGGACGCTGCGCGCGCAGGCGGACGGGCTGGCCCACTGGGCCGACGACTTCACGCTGGCGCCGAATTACGGCAGCCGCGACAGCATCACCGAGGCCAACGGCAATATCCGCATCGGCCTCGACTGGCGCCTGCCGCTGATGCGCAGCGCCGGCGCGTATGGCAGCCAGATCATCGAGCCGCGGGTGCAGCTCGTCACCGGCCCCGGCACCGGGCGCCAGACGCTGATCCCGAACGAGGACAGCATCGACTTCGAGTTCACCGACGCCAATCTCTTCGCGCTCAACCGCTTCCCCGGCCGCGACCGCCAGGAAGGCGGCACGCGGGTCGACACGGCCCTGCGCGGCGCTTGGCTCTTCCCCAATGGCGGCCAGATCGAAGGGCTGGTCGGCCGCTCCTTCCGCACCACCGACGCCTCGGTCTTCGAGACCGGCTCGGGGCTGGAGGAGAAGGCCTCGGACTGGGTCGGGCGGGTGCGCGTCTCGCCGGTCTCCTGGCTCGACCTCACCGGCCGCGCCCGGCTCGACAAGGACGACTTCGACAGCCGCCTGCTGGAAGGCCAGGCGCGGGTGAGCTTCAGCCGCCTTTCGGTCGGCGCCGGCTATCTGGAGGCGGCGCCGACCAACGCCTTCATCACCACCCGCGAGCGGCGCGAGGTCTCGGGCAATGTCTCCGCCCAGGTCACCCGCTTCTGGCGCGCCGGCGCCTATGGCCGCTACGACCTGGAGCTGAACCGCGCCGTCTCGGCTGGCCTCAGCCTGACCTACGAGGACGAGTGCCTGATCTTCGACACCCGCTTCGCCAAGACCTATGCCGAGCCCAGCTCCAGCCTGAACTACTACCCCTCCGACACGGTCCTGCTGTTCCGCCTCTCCTTCAAGACGATCGGCGATTTCGGCTTCCGGGCGATCTGACGCCGCCCCGCGCCGGTCCGCCGTGGCGGGCGGGGCGGCCCGGTTTCCCTTGCGCCCCGGAATGCTCTAGGAAGTCCGGCACCATGCGACGCGCCTCCGCACCGCCCCCCGCCCCGTCCCGGCCCAACCGGGCTCTTCCCGTCATCAGGGGGGGCCTGCTGGCGCTGCCGCTGGCCGCGGGCCTCCTGGCCACGCCCGCCCTGACCCCGCCCGCCCTGGCGCAGCGCGCCGGCGCGGCCCAGGGCGCGGCCCAGCCGGCGCCGCCGGCGCAGCAGGTCAACCGCATCGTCGCCGTGGTGAACGGCGACATCGTCACGGCCAGCGAGGTGGCCAACCGCGCCCGGCTCTTCGCGCTCAACGCCGGCATGGGCCCGGACGCGGTGGAGCGGCTGCGGCCGCAGGTCACGCGCCTGCTGGTCGACGAGCGGCTGCGCATGCAGGAGGTGCAGCGCCGCCGCATCCCCGTGACCGACGCCGATGTCGCCGCCGCCGTGGCCGAGATCGAGAGCCGCAACGGCCTGCCGGCCGGCGGGCTGGCGGCGCAGCTGCGCTCGGCCGGGGTGCAGCCCCGCGCCCTCTACGATCAGATCCGCACCCAGATCGGCTGGTCCCGCCTGATCCGCCAGCAGCTCGGCCCGCAGGCGCAGGTCGAGCCGGCCCGGGTGCAGGAGGCGCTGGAGGCGCACAAGGCGCGCACCGGCGAGCCGGAGTACCTGGTCTCCGAGATCTTCATCCCGGTGGACGATCCCACCTCCGAGCCCGAGGTGCGGCGCTTCGTCGACGACGTGGTGGGGCAGCTGCGGCGCGGCGTGCCCTTCCCCGCCGCCGCCACCCAGTTCAGCCAGAGCCAGACCGCGTTGCAGGGCGGCGACATGGGCTGGACGCGGCCGGACGAGTTCGACCCGGCCGTCGGCCGCATCGTCAGCCAGATGCCGCCCGGCGCCATCTCCAATCCGGTGCGCGTGCCCGGCGGCTTCCAGATCGTCGCCCTGCGGCAGAAGCGCGAGACGGGGCGCGAGCTGGTGACGCTGATCACCATGCGCCAGGCCTTCTTCGCCTTCCAGGGCACGCTCGACCCGCAGGCGCCGACGGCGCAGCAGGTGCAGGTGGTGGAGCGCGCCCGGGCGCTGGAGGGCAAGGCCTGCTCGGCGGTCGAGGCGGCGGGGCGCGGCGGCGACCGGCCGGTCGATCCCGGCACCGTGCCGCTCGACTCGGTGCAGCCGCCGGTGCTGCGCAACATCCTCTCCGGCCTGCCGCTGAACCGTGCCAGCCAGCCGCTGATCGCCCCCGATGGCGTGCTGGTCCTGGCGGTCTGCAGCAAGGAGACGCGCAACATCGCCGAGCTGACGCCGGACCAGGCCCGGATGCAGATCCTGCGCGACCGGATCGAGCTGACCTCGCGCCAGCTGCAGCGCGACCTGCGCCGCCGGGCGCAGATCGACATGCGGAGCTGAGGCGACCATTCCGGCGCCCCCGCTCCCCTCCCTCGCCGAGCATATCGCCCGCCACGGCCTGGCGCCGCGCAAGGCGCTCGGCCAGCACTTCCTGCTCGACGCCGCGCTCTGCGCCCGCATCGCCAGCCTCGCCGCGCCGCTGGAGGGGCGGCATGTGCTGGAGGTCGGGCCCGGCCCGGGCGGGCTGACCCGGGCGCTGCTGGAAAGCCCCGCGGCCGAGGTGGTGGCGGTGGAGCTGGACCGCCGCGCCATCGCCGGCCTGGCGGAGCTGGGGGAGCATTTCCCCGGCCGGCTGCGGGTGATCGAGGGCGACGCGCTCCGGATCGACGCCGGGGCGCTGCTGCCGGCGCCGCGCCGGATCGTCGCCAACCTGCCCTACAATGTCGGCACGCCGCTGCTGATCGGCTGGCTGCGGCAGGCGCATCTCTTCGAGAGCCTGACGCTGATGTTCCAGCAGGAGGTGGCCGAGCGCATCATCGCCGCCCCCGATACGGAGCATTACGGGCGGCTCGCCGTGCTCTCGCAGTTCCGCTGCGCGGCGCGCATGGCGCTGCGCCTGCCGCCCGGCGCCTTCAGCCCGCCGCCCAAGGTGTGGTCGGCCATCGTGCATCTGGTGCCGCATGCCGAGGTGCCCGACCCCACCCTGCTGGCGGCGCTGGAGAAGGTGACGGCCGCGGCCTTCGGGCAGCGGCGCAAGATGCTGCGCTCCAGCCTGAAGTCGCTGGGCGGCGCCGAGGCGCTGCTGGAGGCGGCGGCGATCGAGGGCACGCGGCGGGCGGAGACGCTGAGCGTGGCGGAGTTCACCCGGCTGGCCGAGCTGGTCCTGGCCCGCGCCGGCTGAGGGCCGGGGCCGCGGCGCGGCTCAGTGATACGCCTCCCGCAGCCCCAGGATCTCCTCGTAATCGTGCAGCGGCAGCAGCGGCGGGGCCTCCGGCGCCAGCGTCGTGCCCTGCCGCCGCAGACTCTCCGCGAAGCCGCGCATCATCGCCGCATAGGCCAGTGTCGAGGAGACCGGGTAGTTCAGCAGCCGGAATCCGAGTTCGCCGATCTCGCGGGCGGTCAGCGGCGGCACCTTGTGCTCGACGACGTTGAAGGCCATCGGCGCCGGGATGCGCGCCACCGCCTCGCGCATCTCCTCGGGCGATTGCAGCATCTCCAGCAGGACGAGATCGGCCCCCGCCTCCGCATAGGCGATGCCGCGCTGCACCGCGTCCTCGAAGCCGTTCACCAGCCGCGCGTCGGAGCGGCCGATGATGAGGAAGTCCGGGCTGCGCCGCGCGGCGAGGGCGGCGCGGAGCTTGGCCTCGTGCTCGGCCGGCGGGACCAGCGACAGGCCGCTCATGGCGCCGCACCGCTTCGGCGTCGCCTGGTCCTCCAGATGGATGGCGGCGACCCCGGCGGCCTCGTATTCGCGCACGGTGCGGACGACGTTGTTGAGGTTGCCGTACCCCGTATCGGCATCGGCGATCAGCGGCGCATCGATGCTGGCGGCGATGGCCCGCCCGCGCGCCACCATCTCGGTCATGGTCAGCAGGCCGAGGTCCGGTGCCCCGATCAGGCTGGCCGAGAGGCCGTTGCCGGTCATGTAGATCGCCTCGAAGCCCGCCTGGCGCAGGATGCGGGCGCCGAGCGCATCATGGCAGCCGGGCGCCACCACGATTCCCGGGCGGCGCAGCAGGTCGGGCAGGCTTGGGGTCATGGGGTGTTCCTCGCTTCCAGGCGATGCGGGGCAGGGGCGGGCGCGGCGGTGGGGCGGTCAGTCCGCCCGCGCGCCCGACTTCTCGATCGCCTCGCGCCACATCGGCCGCTCCCGCTGACCGCGCTCGGTGATCGCCTCCGGCGTGGTCCAGAGCGGCGCGCCGCCGGCCTTCAGGAAACGCTCCCTCACCGCCGGATCGGCCGCGAAGTCGCGCATGGCGGTGCTGAAGCGGTCGATCACCGGGCGCGGCGTGCCGGCGGGGGCCACGAAGGCGCTCCAAGAGGTGATGACGAAGTCCTCCACCCCCGCCTCGGCCATGGTCGGCACATCGGGCAGCGAGGGCCAGCGCGAGGCGCCGGTCACCGCGAGCGCCCGCATCCGCCCCTCCTGGATCACCGGCACATAGGAGGCCAGGTTGTCGATGGCGAAGGTGACATCGCCCGAGAGCATGGCGGGGATGGTCTGCGCCGCGCCGCGGAACGGCACATGCGTGGCGTCCAGCCCCAGCCGGTTGCGGAAGATCTCGCCCGAGAGATGCGGCGTGGTGCCGACGCCGGGCGAGCCGAAGGAGACGCCGCGCGGCTGCTCGCGCACCCAGCCGACGAACTCCTGCAGCGTCCGGGCCTTCACATGGTCGCTCGCCACCACGACGACATTGGGCATCTCCCAGACCATCGCGACCGGCGCGAAGTCGCGGTCGATGTCCCAGGGCATCTTGCTGTAGAGATACTGGTTGATGCAGAAATGGCCGATGGTCGCGGCGCCGAAGGTATAGCCGTCGGGGGCCGATTTCGCGACCGCGTCCATGCCGATATTGCCGCCCGCGCCGGGCCGGTTGTCGATGACGAAGTTCTGCCCCAGCGCGTTCTGCATCCGCTCGCAGGTCAGGCGCGTCAGCACGTCGGTCGAACCGCCCGGCGGATAGGGCACGATCATCCGCACGGGCCGCTCGGGCCAGGCGGATTGCGCCCGCGCCCCCGGGATGATGCCGGAGGTCAGGGCCGGCAGCGCCAGGCTGGCGCCGAGCAGGGTGCGGCGGGTGGTCATCGGGGGAGTTCCTCCGGTCGTTTCTTTCTGGACCGGAGGAGCATGCCCGAGCGACCGGCGGCTTGACTACCCCGCCCCGGCCCCCATCGCGGCTTGGATCGCCGGCCCGTGCCGGTCCACCAGCAGCGCGCTGGCGGCGTTCAGCCCGACCACCTCGACCCGCTTCCCGCGCCGCCGCAGCTTGCCCACCGCCGCCTCCAGCGCCGCCACCGCCGTGACGTCCCAGAGATGCGCGGCGGTGAGGTCGATGCGGATGTTCGGCGCCTCGTCGCGCAGGTCGAAGGCATCGGCCAGGATCTCGGCGCTGGCGAAGAAGACCTGGCCGGAGACGCGGTAGGTGCGGGTGCCGGTGGCGGCGTCGTATTCGTCGCGGACATCCATCAGGCGCATCACCTTGAAGGCGAAGAACACGCCGCTCAGCATCACGCCCACCGCCACGCCGGCGGCCAGGTTGTGGGTCAGGACGGTCACCGCCACGGTGGCCAGCATCACCACGCTGGAGACCTTCGGGTGCCGCGCCAGGTCCCGCAGCGAGGCCCAGGAGAAGGTCTCGACGGAGACCATGATCATGATGGCAACCAGCGCCGCCACCGGCACCTGGCTGACCCAGGGCCGCAGCAGCACCATCAGCACCAGCAGGAAGACGCCCGCCGTCAGCGTCGAGACGCGGCCCCAGCCGCCGAAGCGGAGATTGCCCACCGTCTGGCCGATCATGCCGCAGCCGGCGATGCCGCCGGTGAAGCCCGCCGCCAGGTTGGCGAGGCCGAGCCCGGCGCATTCCCGCGCCTTGGAGCTGTTGGTCTCGGTCAGGTCGTCCACCACGCTCGCCGTCATCATCGATTCCAGCAGCCCGACCATGGCCATGGCCAGCGCGTAGGGCGCCACGATCGCCAGCGTCTCCAGGCTGAAGGGCACCTCCGGGATCAGGAAGGCGGGCAGGCTGTCCGGAAGGCGGCCGAGATCGGCGACTGTCGCCACCGGCATCGGGACCGCCATGGTCAGCGCCGTCAGCGCCAGGATGCAGATCAGCGGCGAAGGGATGGCGGTGGTGAGCCGCGGCACGAGGTAGATGATGGCGAGGCCCGCGGCGATCAGCGCCCAGGTCTGCCACGCCACGCCCAGCATGTGCGGCAGCTGCGCCGAGAAGATCAGCACCGCCAGCGCGTTGACGAAGCCGGTGCGGACGGATTTCGAGACGAAGCGCATCAGCACGTCGAGCCGCAGCAGGCCGAAGACGATCTGGATCAGCCCGGCCAGGACGGTGGCCGCCAGCAGGTACTGCAGCCCATGGCTCGCCACCAGCGCGGCGGCGACCAGCGCGACCGAGCCGGCGGCGCCCGAGATCATCGCCGGCCGGCCACCGGCGAAGGCGATGACGACGCTGATGACGAAGGTCGCGAAGAGCCCGACCTCGGGATCGACCCCGGCGACGAAGGAGAAGGCGATGACTTCGGGGATCAGAGCGAAGGTGCCGACCATGCCGGCCAGGACATCGCGGCGCAGGTTGCCGAGGCCGCTGTACCACTCGGCGCGGTCGTGCAGGAAAAGGCGTTCTTTCATCAGGCGAGGGATTCCGCAACAGGCTCAGGGAGAGGACGCCGGGCGTCGTCTCACTGCCGCATGCGTTGTCCGGCGGATCGGCGGCCGGAAGAGCCACCCGGAGTCTCACCGGGTCCAGAGCGAATGGCGCGAAGGGTAATGAAGCTTTTGCTGCGGTGCAATGCGCGGCGGTCAGCCGAGCATCGAGGCCAGGTTCGATCCCGCGCTTGGATAGGCGGTCATCATGTGCCGCAGCTCGGTCACGGGTGTCCCGGCCCGCATGGCCAGGGCCGCGAGGTTGATCACCTCCGGCGCCTCCGGCCCCAGCAGGTGCGCGCCCAGCAGGCGCCCCTGCCCGCCCGGTTCGACCAGGAGCTTGAAGGCAGCCGCCGTCTCGCCGGTGCGGCGCACGGATTGATACGCCGCCATGTCGCCGCGCCGCACCTCATACGCCAGGCCCTGCTGCCGCGCCGCCGCCTCGGTCAGCCCCACCATGGCGAGCGGCGGCAAGGTGAAGACCGCGCTCGGCACCAGGCTGTGGTCGGGGCGGTGGCCCTCGCCCTCCAGCAGGGTGGCGGCGACGGCGCGCGCGTCCTCGCTGGCCACCGGCGTCAGCGCCGGGCCGCGCTGCGCGGCATCGCCGGCAGCGAAGACCCGGGGGTTCCCGACGCTCCTCAGGACCTCGTCGAGTTGCAGGCGGCCCTTCTCCACCGGCACGCCGCCGGCCTCCAGATCCAGCCCCGCCAGGGCGGGAACCCGGCCGAGCCCATGCACCACCGCATCCGCCTCGAAGGTCTCGCCGCCGGCGGCGCGCACCGCGTAGCCCGCGCCGCGCCGCAGGATGGCCTCGGCGCGGCAGTTCAGCCGCACGTCGATCCCGAGTGTGCGGGTCCACGCCACCAGCCGGTCGACCAGTTCGGCGTCGAAGGCGGAAAGCGGTCGGTCATCCTCCTGCAGGATGGTGACCTCGGCGCCGGCGCGGCGCGTCAGATGGGCGATCTCGAAGGAGATATAGCCGCCGCCCAGCAGGATCAGGCGCCGCGGCACCGCCGGCCAGTCCAGCACGTCGTCGCTGGTGGCCAGAAGGCCGGCGCCCTCGATCGGCAGCGGGGCGGGCACCGCCCCGGTGGCAATGACGACATGGCGGGCCCGCAGCCGCGCCGTGCCGACGCCGATGAGATCGGGAGCCAGGAAGCGGCCCGCCCCCTCCAGCAGCGTGACGCCGGCCTCGCGCAGGGCCGCCGCGCGATTCCCCGGTACGGGATCGGTGAAGCTGTGCTTGAAGGCCTGAGCGGCGCCCCAGTCGAGCCGCAGCGCCTCGCCCCCCGCCACGCCATGCGGCGCGAGGCGGCCCGCCCGCTCCATCGCATCGGCCAGGGTCCAGAAGACCTTCTTGGGCTCGCAGCCGCGGAGCGCGCAGGTGCCGCCGGGCTCGCGGGCCTCGGCCAGGGCGACACGCCAGCCCCGCCGGGCGCACCGCGTGGCGATGCCGGTGCCGGCCGTTCCGGAGCCCAGCACGATCAGATCGAAATCGGAGGGAAGGGCCATGCGGGCCTCCGGCGCCGGAAAGGGGCGGCCGGTCGGGGCGGCCGGACGGGGGGTGCCGGGGGGGCGCCCCCCCCCCCCCGCAAGGCGCCTCAGAGGATGCGCAGCCGGCCCAGGATATAGCCGATGCCGGCGGCGATCGCCAGCGAGGTCAGCGGCTGCTCGCGCACGTTCTGGCAGATCTGGCCCAGCGCGTTCTCGGCCTGGCCCTGCGCCTGGTTGGCGTAGCCGCGCGCGCGGTACTCGTTGCTGCCGGTCAGGCCGCCCACGGCCTCCTGCACCCGGCCCACGGTCTCACGGGCGGCGCCGGTCACGCGGTTCTCGTCCACCATCTGTCGCTTCTCCTCGATGCTGCGCGCCACCCATGCCGGGTGGCCCTGCCCCCGAAACGCGGAAGTTCCGGTTTGGATGCACCCTTCCGGCCGGCGGCGGGGGCATGGCTTGCGCGGGGCGCCGCCGCATGCTGGCCTGCCGCCGCCATGACCGACCCCGCCGACCCCCCCGCCACGCGGCTTGTGCCGCCCGGGCCGCTCCGCCAGGGCACCGCCGCCATGGTGCTGACCGCCCTGCCCGGCGCACGCGCCGTGGGCGGCGTGGTGCGGGACCTGCTGGCCGGCCGGGCGGTGCACGACGTGGACATCGCCGCCCCCCTGCCACCCGAGGCGGTGGCCGCGCGGCTGCGGCGAGCCGGGCTGAAGGTCTTCGAGACCGGGCTGAAGCACGGCACCGTCACCGCTGTGCTCGACCATCAGCCGGTGGAGGTGACCAGCCTGCGGCGCGACCTCGACACCGACGGCCGCCATGCCAGCGTGGCCTGGACCACCGACTGGCGCGAGGATGCGGCGCGGCGCGACTTCACCATCAACGCCATGTCGATGGATGCCGAAGGGCGGCTCTGGGACTATTTCGGCGGCCGCGACGATCTCGCGGCGGGCCGGGTGCGCTTCGTGGGCGAGCCCCCGGTGCGGCTGGCCGAGGATTATCTCCGCCTGCTGCGTTTCTTCCGCTTCCACGCGCGCTACGGCAGGGGCGAGCCCGATCCGGTGGCGCTGGCGGCGATCCGCGCCGCCCTGCCCGGGCTCGCCCGCCTCTCGGCCGAGCGCGTCTGGATGGAGCTGAAGCGCCTGCTGGCCGCGGAGGACCCGCCCGGGGCGGCGCTGGCGGCGCTGGCGCCGATGCGCGACCAGGGCGTGCTGGCCGCGCTGCTGCCCGAGGC
>NZ_JBSXMU010000087.1:0-15167 GCF_054073225.1 Teichococcus aerofrigidensis | reverse complement strand
ACCATATTTCGCATCGTCTCCGCCGCCCCCCGCCACATGAACCACGCCCCCGCCCGGCCCCCCCCCACCGCCCGCGCGGCCGGGCCGGAGGGCGCGGCGCTCGGCGCCGCGGCGGCCCGCTCGGCGCGCGAGGTCTTCGCGCCCGAGGTGTTCTGCCGGAAGGTCGCCGAGGTCTACGACCAGGTTGTCGCCACGCATGCGGAGAGCCGGGCATGAAGGTCGCCATCGTCCACGACGTCATCAACCAGTATGGCGGCGCCGAGAAGGTGCTGGAGGAGCTGCGCGCGATCTATCCGGACGCCACCATCATGGCGCCGAGCTATCATCCGGACCTGCTGCCGCCGCGCTTCCGTGACTGGGGCATCCGCACCAGCTGGCTCGACCGCCTGCCCGGCGCCAACCGCTTTCACCGCATCGTCTTCCCGCTCTACCCCTTCGCCATGCAGAGCCTGGTGACGGATGGCTACGACCTGGTGATCAGCAGCGCCTTCAACTTCGCGCACAATGTCACCACCGGGCCGGACACCACGCATGTCTGCTACTGCCACTCGCCCTCGCGCTTCCTCTGGGACTTCGACGCCTATGCGCGGCGCGAGGGCTTCGGCAAGGTCAAGCGCGGACTGATCGCACCCTTCCTCCCGCCGCTGCGCGGACTCGACATCGCCTCGGCGCAGGGCGTGGATCACTGGATCGCCACCAGCGATCTGGTGCAGCGGCGCATCCGCAAGACCTATCGCCGCCGCAGCGCGCTGATCCCGCCGCCGATCGACATCAACGAGTTCCACGTCGCGCCGCGGCATGACGGCTACTACCTGCTGCTGATGCGCCTGGTGGGCTGGAAGCGCGCCGATGTCGCCATCGAGGCCTGCAACCGGCTCGGCCTGAAGCTGCTGGTCGCCGGCGACGGGCGCGACACGGCGCGGCTGAAGCAGATGGCCGGCCCGACCATCGAGTTCGTCGGCCGTGTGGATGGCGCGCGCAAGGCGGATCTCTACGCGCGCTGCGCCGCCTTCATCCTGCCGGCGATCGAGGATTTCGGCATCACCCCCCTGGAGGCCATGGCGTCCGGCCGGCCGGTCATCGCGCTCGGCCAGGGTGGCGCGCTGGACACGGTGCGGCCCGGCGTCACCGGTGAGTTCTTCGCCGAGCAGGAGGCCGGCAGCCTGGCCGGCGTGCTGAGCGGCTTCGACCCCGATGCCTATGACCCCCAGGCCATCCGGCGGCATGCCGCGCAGTACGACCGCACGGTCTTCCAGCGCCGCATCCGCGAGGAGGTGGCGCGCGCCATGCGCCGCCAGGGCCGCGCCCCCGGCTCCGCCCCGGATCGTCCCGCCCGCCCGGCCGAGCCGCAGCTGGTGGCCTGATCCATGGCGACCGATACGCCACCCGCCGGCCCTCTGGACCGCGAGGGGATGGTGAATGCGTTGGGCCGGGACGGCGTCGCCCGGCCCCTCACCGTCGCCGGTCTGCGCGGCCAGGGCTTCGTCTCGGTGCGCGACCTCGGCGCCATCGGCGACGGGCGGAGCCATCCGCTGAAGCAGCGCTACCGCAGCCTCGCCGCCGCCAGGGCCGACTATCCGCACGCCACCAGCCTGGAGGACGAGATCGACTGGGCGGCCACGCAGGGCGCCATCAACATGGTTTCGGCGCGGGGCGGCGGCGTGGTCGTCTCCCCGGCCGGTCGCTATGTCTGCAACCGGACCCTCACCTTCCCGGAAAGCCGGGAATGGGGCGACCCCGGCACCACCGTCAACTGGCTGGGTGAAGGGCCGCTGGCCACGATCTACCGCTGGCCGCAGGATCTCGGACCGGACAGCTTCGCCGTGCTCTGCCCCAGGCGGCGCGAGGGCGACGGCATGTATGAAGGGCTGTGGCAGGACATCTGCCTGGAAGGTCCGGGCGACAAGCCGGTGCTGGGCAAGGCGCCGGCGCAGATGAGCGGCTGGGGATGGGGCTCGCGGCGGCGCATGACGCGCTGCTGGGCGCGGCGCTTTCGCACCGGCCTCGACATCGTCGGCGACCACAGCCGCTTCGAGGACGTGGTCTGCCGCGAGAACCACTACAATGTCTACTTCTCCAGCCCCAGCCGTTACCTCTGGGGTGACCTGCTGTTCGAGAAGTGCATGTTCAGCGGCTGCACGATGGCGGCCGTCGCGGTCCATCCGGCGACGCAGATGGGCGGCTGCACGATGATCTCCTGCTACATCGGCGGCGGTCCCTACGCCATCATGAAGGAAGCCGGCAACGGCATGGAGGTCATGGTCGGCAACTGTGTCTTCCTGAACTGCATGTTCGAGTATGTGGGAAACGCCTGGCTGCAGGACGAGAACACGCCGCGCCGCGCCGTGGTCCGCAACACGACCTTCGACACCTGCTACTTCCAATGGCAGGATTCCAACCGGCTGACGGCGGATGGGCGCGGCCGACGCGCCATCTGGGATTTCCAGCGGGCGGAGCATGTGCGCTGGCTGCAGCTCAAGGAACCCTTCGCCCTGCTGCCCGGCGACGAGGCCCTGCTGCGCGTCGACTTCGCGCATGCCTGCGAGATCCAGGGCCATATCGGCCATCTCATCAACAACTGCCGCAAGAGCGGGAAGCCGCTGCTGCATCCCTCCGCCGCGACCATGCACGGGCACCGCTACTGGAAGCTGGAGGAACCCGGCGAGTGGCGGGGGCAGTTCCTGCAGGTGGCCACAGGCGGCGGCGTGAAGCAGGGCGACGTGCTGGAGATGGCACCGGGAGGGCGGGTCCGGCGCGGCACGCGCTCCGATGCGCCGGTGGCCGGGATCTGCATGCTGGATGCGCGGGAGGGCGAACTGACCATCGTCGTCACGGCCGCGCCATCCCTGCCCGTGCGATGCCCGGCCGAAGTGAGGGATGGGCTGCTGGCGAAGGGGGAGGACGGGACCGCCGTGGCGGCGAAAGGCGCCGCGGACCCTGCCCTGCTCGGCTGGTCCAACGGCGCCGGCCAGGGCCGCGCCTTCGTGGCGCTGCGCGGCCTCGGCTGATCCTGCCGCGCGTGACGGCCGGATGTCTCCATCCGGCCGCCGGTCGCGTCAGAGCACCGCGTCGGGGTGATAGGTGATCTTGGCCAGGGCGAAGTCCGAGCTGTCATTCACCCCGTTCGGCTTCGCATAGCCCGTCGCCGAGATCTCCAGGCTGGAGAAGCTGGCGGCGGGATCGATGGAGAAGCTGTAGGCGGAGTCGCCGACCTTGGTGCCCTGCGTCGGGTCGAAGATCCCCTGCGCGACCATCACGCCGGCATCGTTGTAGGCCTTCCAGGCGCCACGCTCCGCGCCGGAGCCATGCTCGTTCGCCACCATGCGGCTGAGCTGGATCGTCGCCGAGTCCACGCCGGTATCGAAGTCCAGGGTGATGGCCTCGCTGCGGCCGGTGACGTGGTCATGGTCGATCTGGTTGTTGAAACGGCTGCCCTGCACGGCCAGGCCGTCCGCGGTCTTGTTCACCTTGGCCGCGCTGCCGGTGATCCCGAGCCCGGTGACGGAGACGCCGCCCCAGCTCTGGTTGCCCAGCGCGCCGGTCAGCGCGTCGCTGCCGTCGAGCACGATGGCGGCGGGCGCCGGCGCCGCGCTCGGCGCTTCGGAGGCACTGTCCGAGGCGGTGAAGGTGAAGGTCGCGCTGCCCGGCGACTTCAGGTCCTTGGCGGCGCCGGAGATGCTCGCGCCGTCGATCGTCGCGCTCTCGACATAGAGGTTGCGGTCGGTCGTGGGGGTGCCGCCCCAGGCGTCGTTCAGGAACCTGACTTCGGCGGTGTGCACGCCGCCGCCCCAGTCGCCCTTGACGGTCAGGGTGTCGGTCACACCGGAGTTGTGCAGCGAATGCGCGGTGAAGGTGCTGCCGACCTGCTTGCCGTCGATATACACCGCGTACTGCGCGTCG
Source organism: Teichococcus aerofrigidensis (assembly GCF_054073225.1). Taxonomy (NCBI): domain Bacteria; kingdom Pseudomonadati; phylum Pseudomonadota; class Alphaproteobacteria; order Acetobacterales; family Roseomonadaceae; genus Roseomonas; species Teichococcus aerofrigidensis. Next base: position 11,267 of record NZ_JBSXMU010000087.1, on the reverse strand, counting down.
CCGTTCCAGGCATCCTGGCTGATGCGGATTGACAGGCTGTCGGAGCCGGAGCCGATGGTCTGCGTCAGGCCGGCCTTGTCCGTGTCGATCGGCGCCGCGGCGGAGGCGTCATTCACACCGATCACCTCGACGATCAGCGGATGATCCGAGACATTGACGGTGATCTTGCTGGTGTTGCTCGCCGTGGCGATGGGCGAGGTGCCGATCAGCGGGTCATAGACCTTGATGGTGCCGGCGACCTTGCCGAGATTGACGGTGACGGAGGAATTCGGCGCCGAGATCGCGGTCCGGCTGGCCTCATTCCAGATGTCCGGCTCGGCCCAGATGGCGATGTCGTAGTTGCCGTTCGATTCCTGCATCAGCATCGTGCGGCCGCTGGAAGGAAGGCCGCTGACCGAGAAGTCCAGGGGCTTGGTCGCGAAGCCGCCGGCATTGCCGCCGTCATCCTCGAGGATGGTGAGCAGGTTGTGGATGGCGGTCGCCGCCTTCTTGGGCGTGCCGTCGGAATGGAACAGGCCGAGGCTGCCCTCGACGGTCGAGGTCGCGCCCGCCTTGGTGCTGTTGTCCATCAGCTCATAGAGATAGGTGCGCTCGACACCGGCCCGCTTGGCATCGAGGAGGAGGTTGAGGTTGAGCTTCGCCTGCACTTCCTCGGTGACGCCGCCGCCGCCCCATTCCATGGCGTGAACCGCGGTGTAGTAGTTCGCCTCGGTGATCTGCACGGGATCGCCCGAGGAGAACTTCTTGGCGTTGGCCACGCCGGATTCGATGTTCTTGCCGGGCTGGTCGCCATTGCCGAAGTAGACATGCCAGTTGCCATAATCGGCCCAGGCCGTGAGATCGCCGAGCTTCGCGGCCTCCTGCGCCGTCAGGCCGCCGACCGACAGGTTCAGGATCGGGATGTCGTCCAGCAGGGCGCGGGCATTGACCTCGGCATGCAGCTTCGCCTGCAGCGCGCGGCCGATCGAGATGTCATGCGCCGTGTTGACGCCATTGTAGGTGACGCCGAACATGTTGATCTCGTTCAGCCCCTCGATCGACACAACGGCGTCGGGATGGGTCTTCAGCAGGGTCTCGATACGCTGGAGATCCTTCGCGTAGCTGCCGTACTGCGTGACCTCCGGCCCGGTGACGACGATGTTGAACTGGATGCCCTTGTCGGCCAGCGTCCGGTACAGGGGCATGGTCCAGCCCTCGGTCGGCGAGCCGTCGCGGATGAACGAGACACCGAGATAGTCGATGGCTTCCAGAACCGCCGTCCGGTTGGCGTAGGCACTCGTCGATCCGCCCCAGGACAGATGCGTGTTGATGCCGACGCTGTCGATGAAGTCAGCGGCGCGGATGGGGGTCTGAGCGGCCATGGAAAATCCCTTGCTGCTAGCTCGATCCGTTAAGGACTAAGCGACAGTGCGTTAAGAAATCGTTTAGCCAGCGGAATCTCCGCATGGCGCGCCGCGCCGCCCCTCACCGGGCGCCGGCAGCCGTCATGGCGTCACCCTGGAGGTGGACGCGCGCGGGGTCCTTCACGCCCGGCCATATCCGGCCAGGCCCGTGCGAAGGCGATGAAAGGAGGAGCGCCGGGCATGCGGCCGCCTCCGCTTGCGTACGCGGGTCGCGCACGCAGGCGACAACCGGAAGGTTGTCGACCATCGGATATTGCTGGCACCGTCCTGATCGGCGCCGATCCGGCGGGAGCCGGATCTGGCGATGCGCGGCGATCACCGCACTCGCAGCGATGGGCATCGCATCAGATGCCCGATGTCATCCCGGAAGATGACAGATCCCAGGACCAGTCGCGGTCGAAAGAAGTAGGTGTCAAGGCGAAGCGACGAGGAGCGTCGCGATCATCCTGCAGGTGAAATGGGATGGTGAGGGTGATCGAAGGGACCCGCACACCTTCCTGCACATGATCCTGTGGCGGCGGCGGTGTCCCTTTCCATCACGTCAATGGTCGATACCTCTGAACCGGAAGGCTTTTCCTCCGGTCCCGGCTCGCTCACATTTTTGTAAATGTTAAGTTCAAGCCTCGCAACCCGATATTGCCCTGGTTGCGGCAGAAGTTGCCGCCTGTCGATGAGGTTTAAGTTTCATCATGCAATGCATCTGTCTCGGCGAGATGAATAATGGCTTTCAACCAAGGTCAATCTCTCATGATGAGATTGTCGCCTCACGATATTGTATCTTTACGACTTCGAATCTATGCCGGGAACCATCGTGACTGATCTTGTGGTAGCGGATTAGTGCGTGACCTTTACTCGTCCACGCTTCGAGTTTCTTGGCCTTTACGATCCGCTCCAGTCCTGGCCCGCCATGTTCAGATCGTCCCGGATGCAGGCCTTGAAATGGCCCGGCGCCACCTCCCGCAGCGGCGGCCGCACCGCGGCGCAATCGGGCAGCGCATAGCGGCAACGGGTGCGGAACGAGCAGCCCGAGGGCGGATCGAGGGGGCTCGGCAGGTCGCCGCTGAGCATGATCCGCTCGCGCCGAAGCGTGGGGTCCGGGATGGGAACCGCGGAAAGCAGCGCCTCGGTATAGGGATGCCGGGGCGTGGTGAAGAGGCGTCGTGTCTCGGCGACCTCCACGAGCCGGCCGAGATACATCACGGCGATCCGGTCGGAGATATGCCCGACCACAGCCAGGTCGTGCGAGATGAAGAGGATGGCCAGGCCGAGCCGCCGCTGCAGCGACAGCAGAAGATTCACCACCTGGGCCTGAATCGAGACATCCAGGGCGGAGACCGGCTCGTCCGCCACCAGCAGGTCCGGTCCGGTGATCAGGGCGCGCGCGATGCCGATGCGCTGGCGCTGGCCGCCGGAGAACTCGTGCGGGTAGCGCGTGATCGACTGCGGCGGCAGCCCGACGAGCTGCAACGCCGCCTCCACCCTGGTGCGCCGCTCCGCCGCCGTTCCGGCGCCGCCGTGGATGTCGAGCGGCGCGGCAACCAGATCCTCCACGGTCATGCGGGGGTTGAGGGACGCGTACGGGTCCTGGAAGATGAGCTGCATCCGTTGCCGCAGCGGCCGCATCGCGGCCCGGCTCAGGCGGGTGACATCCTGGCCGGCGAAGCGGATGCTGCCCCCGCTCGGCGTCTCCAGCCGCAGGACGGTCCGGCCGACCGTGCTCTTTCCGGAGCCGGATTCCCCGACGAGGCTCAGCACCTCGCCCTTCCTGATCTCGAAGGAGACGCCGTCCACCGCCTTGACGTGATGGCGTGCCCGCGACAGCAGGCCGCCCCCGACCGGAAACCACTTCCGCAGATCCTCGACCTGCAGCAGGACATCCGCCGGCGCGCTCATGCCGCGTCCTCCCGGGCCAGCTCGTGCCAGCGGGCGCAGCGGACGAAGTGCCCCGCCCCCGCCGCCTCCAGATCCGGCACGGCGACATCGCAGACGCCGGACAGCGCATAGTCGCAGCGGGGCGCGAAGGCGCAGCCCGGCGGCAGATGCAGCGCATCGGGCACATTGCCGGGAATGGCCGCCAGCTCGCCCGCGCGCCGCCCCGCCAGGTCCAGCCGCGGCACGGAGCGCAGCAGGCCGCGCGTATAGGGCATGCGCGGCGTCTTGAAGAGCGGCACCACATCCGCCTGCTCGACGACGCGCCCGGCATACATCACCATGACGCGGTCGGCGATCTCCGCCACCACGCCGAGATTGTGCGTGATGAAGATCACCCCCATGCGGGTCTTCTCCTGCAGCCGGCGCAGCAGCTCCAGGATCTGCGCCTGGATGGTGACATCCAGGGCCGTGGTCGGCTCGTCGGCGATCAGCAGCGAGGGCTCGCAGGACAGCGCCATGGCGATCATCGCGCGCTGCCGCATGCCGCCCGACAACTGGTGCGGATAGGCCGAGAGACGTTGGCGCGGGGCGGGAATGCCCACCATGTCGAGCAGCTCCACCGCTCGCTCGAGGGCGGCGCGGCGGCCAAGGCCAAGGTGTTGCCGCACGGCCTCCGAAATCTGGTCGCCGATGCTGTGCACCGGGTTGAGCGAGGTCATGGGCTCCTGAAAGATCATCGCCGCCACGCGCCCGCGCAGGCCGCGCATGTCGTCTTCGGAGAGGGCGGTCAGGTCGTGCACCGAGCGGTTCCGGTCGCGCAGCAGCACCCGCCCCCCGATGCGGCAGAAGGGCGCCGGCGGTGTCAGGCGCAGGATGCCGAGGCTCGTGATGCTCTTCCCCGAGCCGGACTCCCCGACCAGCGCCAGCGTCTCGCCCTCGCCCAGCCGGAAGGAGAGATCGCGCACCGCCGGCAGGATGCCGCGACGGGTGTGGAAGCTGATGTCGAGGCCGCGGACATCGAGGACATCCGTGAGCGCCATCTCGTCCGGCATGGCCATCACCGCCCCTCCATGCGCGGGTCCAGCGCATCCCGCAGGCCGTCGCCGATGAAGTTGAAGCAGGTCACGGCCAGGGCGATGGCGGCGCCGGGCAGGATCGCGAGCCAGGGCGCGCTGGTCAGATAGCTCTGCGCATTGTCGAGCATGTTGCCCCAGCTCGGGGTGGGTGGCTGAATGCCGAAGCCCAGGAAGCTGATGTAGGACTCCGCCAGGATGGCGTGCGCCACATTGAGCGTCGCGGCGACGACGATCGGCGCCATGGCATTGGGCAGCAGCTCGCGGAACATCACACGCGAATCCCGCGCGCCCATGGCTTCCGCGGCCACCGCGAAGTCGCGCTCGCGCAACGCGCGGATCTGCCCCTCGACGATGCGCGCGACCTCCATCCAGGAGGTGATGGCGATCAGCAGCACGATGGATTCCACCGAGGGCTCGATCAGCGCCGAGATCGCCAGCAGCAGGAAGATGCTGGGGAAGCAGAGCATGGCATCGACGAAGCGCATCAGAACCATGCCGGGGATGCCCTGGTAGTATCCCGCGACCAGCCCGACGGTGACGCCGATCGCCATGCTGATGGCCATTGCCGCGAAGCCGACGGCCAGCGAGATGCGCCCCGCCATCAGAAGCCGGGCCAGCATGTCGCGACCAAGCTGGTCGGTGCCCAGCACATGCGCGCCGGAGAGGGGTGGCGAGAAGCGCGCGCGGATGTCGATGAAGACATCCGTGAAGGGCAGCAGGGAAGGTCCGATCACGCAGCCGGCCAGCATCAGCACGATCACGCCCGCCCCGAGCATGGCGAGCCTGTGCCGCAGGAATCGCCGCAGCGCCGGGAAGGCGACGGGGGGCGGCGCGGCGGAGGATGCCGTCGGCGCGGGGGCGGTGGTGGACATGGGGCGCCCCTTCAGGACAGGCGGATGCGGGGATCGGCGACGCCGTAGAGCAGATCGGCGATCAGGCTGCCGAGCAGCACCAGCACGGCGCTGAACATCAGGATGCCCATCACCGTCGGATAGTCGCGGTAGCTGATGGAATCGAGGAACAGGCGGCCCATTCCCGGCCAGGTGAAGATCGTCTCCGTCACCAGCGCGCCGCTGAGCAGCGAGGGCAGTTGCAGGCCGGCGATGGTGATCATCGGCAGCAGCGCATTGCGGACGGTGTGGTGCAGCAGAATGCGCCGTTCCGGCAATCCCTTGGACCGTGCCGTGCGGATATAGTCCTGGTTGATCACATCCAGCATGGAGGAGCGCATGTAGCGGCTCCAGATCGCGGTGCTGACCAGCGCCAGCACCATCGAGGGCGCGATCAGGTGGTGCAGCCGGTCGAGGAAGGAGCCGTCCCCCACGGTGTAGCGGTTGCCTGCCGGCAACCAGCCGAGCTCGACCGAGAAGACATAGATGACGACAAGGCCGAACCAGAAGGTCGGGATGGACAGCGCGATCATCGAGCCGACGGTCGCCAGCATGTCGAAGATGGAGTAGCGGCGAATGGCGCCGAGGATGCCGATCCAGGCGCCAAGCAGCATGGCGATCAGCGTCGAGGTCAGCATCAGCTCCAGCGTGGGGCCGAGATGCGAGCCAATGATCGACAGCACCGGCTGCTGATCGCGGAAGGAACGGCCCCAGTCGCCCCGCAACATGCGCCACAGCCAGTCAAGATACTGCACCGGCAGCGGACGATCGAGGCCGAGCTGCCGGGCGATGCGGTCCAGATCCTCCTGCGACATGTCGCTCGTGGCGAACTGCGAGAGCGGGCCGCCGGGCGCGAGATGCAGGATCGCGAAACCGATGACTGACACAAGCAACAACAGGCCCATGGACTGCAGCAGGCGGCGGAGCAGAAAGGTGGTCATGGCGAACGATCCCGCATCCCGGACCGTGGTGAAACCTGGCCCTCCGCGCGAAGCTTGGCAGCGCCATGGTGATGCGGCAAGGCGGCAAATCGGCTTGCGCGGCGCCGTTCCGGCCCGCCGCGACGATATTCGCGCCATCCTGCACAATCCTGTGCCACAGCCGCCCGCGCATCGGACTGCCGCGCCGGCGCGACCTGTGGCAACCTGCCTCGGGTGCCATCCGGGCGCTGCACCGAGAGAGGGCGTGACGCGTGACGGCATCGGTCTGGCTGCGGGTGGCGTTGCTCTCCCTTCTCTGGGGCTGCAGCTATCTGCTGATGAAGCTTTCGGTCGCCGCGCTGCCGCCCCTGACCGTCGTCCTGCTGCGCACGCTCATTGCCGCGGCCGTCCTCGCGGCGCTGCTGCCCCTTCTGCGCCAGCGCCTGCCGCTCCGGCGCGAGGTGTTGTTGGCCTGCCTGGGCATGGGCATTCTCAACAACCTTGTGCCCTTCACCATGATCATCTGGTCGCAGAAGACGATCGGTATCGGCCTCGGTTCGGTGCTGAACGCCTCCACGCCCTTCCTGACCGCCATCGCCGCGCATCTGCTGACACAGGACGAGCGGCTCACCGCCACGCGGCTGGCCGGCACCGCCATCGGCGTGGCGGGGGTCGCGGTGCTGATGGCGCCGACGCTTGGCATCCCCGGTTCGGACGGTGTCCTGCTCGCCGCCGGCGCGGCGATGCTGGCCGCCCTCTCCCAGGCCCTGGCGGCGATCTTCGGCCGCCGGCTCCGTGGCCTGCGGGTCCGGCCGGTGGCCGCGGCGACCGGCCAGATCACCGCCGCCGCCCTGCTTTCGCTGCCGCTGGCGCTGCTGATCGACCGGCCCTGGACCCTGCCGCCGCCCTCTCCGGCCATCTGGCTCGTGATCCTGGCGCTCGGCGTGTTCTGCACCGCCCTCGCCTTCATCCTGTACTTCTCCATCCTGGCCAGCGCCGGCGCCAATGCGGCGCCCCTGGCCATGATGCTGGTGCCGGTCAACACCACGCTGATCGGCGGCCTGCTGCTGGGCGAGCGGCTGCTGCCGGTTCAATGGCTCGGCACTGCCATGGTGCTGCTCGGCCTGGTGGTCATCAGCGGCCGGCTGCGGCTTCCCCGGCTGCCGCGATAGTCGGGCACCACGGCGTCCCTGTCCCGGCGGGGTTGCGATGCGCGCTGTGCCGGGTCATTCCCTGGGCCCATGCTGGCCCGGCCGTGCCGGGACCCTCCCGCCCAGGAGGAGGATCGCCCCTCCTCGTCGCCATCCGCCTCAAGGGGATCCGCGCGCATGAATGCCGACCTTGTCCTGGTGCTGCTCCTGCTCGGGCTGGCGGTCGTGCTGTTCATCCGCAACCGGCCGCGCGTCGACGCCGTGGCGCTGATCATGCTCGTCGCCCTGCCGCTGACCGGCATCCTGACCATCGGCGAGACCCTGGCCGGCTTCAGCGACCCCAGCGTGGTGCTGATCGCGGCGCTCTTCGTGCTGGGCGAGGGGCTGGTGCGGACCGGCATCGCCCGCCGCCTGGGCGACTGGCTGGTGAGGCGGGCCGCCGGCAGCACGGTGCGGCTGATCGTGCTGCTCATGCTCATCGTGGCCCTGCTCGGCTCGGTGATGAGCTCGACCGGCGTGGTGGCGCTGTTCATCCCCGTCGTGCTGCGCGCCGCCGCGCGGCTCCAGGCGCCGCCGGGCCAGCTGATGATGCCGCTCAGCTTCGCCGCGCTGATCAGCGGCATGCTGACCCTGGTCGGCACGCCGCCGAACCTGGTGGTCAACAGCGAGTTGCAGCGGTGGGGGCATGAGGGCTTCGGCTTCTTCGGCTTCACGCCCTTCGGCCTGCCGGTGCTGCTGCTCGGCATCGGCTACATGCTGGTGGCGCGGCGCTGGCTCACCGGCGCGGCCGAGGCGGTGGCCGAGGCGCGCGGCACCGCCCCCACCCTACAGGAACTGATCCGGGACTACAGCCTGGAGGGGCGGCTGCACCGGCTGCGCCTGGGCCATGGCTCGCCCCTGGCCGGGCACAGCCTGGGATCGCTGCGGCTGCGCGCCGGGCATGGGCTGAATGTCCTGGTGGTCGAGCGGCGGCGGCGCCTCGCGGCCGAGATGCTGGACGCCGCCGCGGAGGTGACGCTGCTGGGCGGCGACGTGCTGGTGGCGACGCTCCCCGCCAGCCCGGAGCAGCTGGCCCTGCTCTGCGACCAGCTCAGCCTCCACCCCCTGCCTCTGGAAGGCCTCGACCCCGCCGCCCAGCCGCATGCCGTGGGGCTGGCCGAGGTCATCATCGTCCCGGGCTCGGAACTGCGGGACAAGTCCGTGCTGGAGGCGGCCTTCCGCAGCCACTACGGCCTCACCGTCGCCGGGCTGCGCCGGGGGCTGAAGAGCTTCTCCGACGGTTTGCTGGAGGAGAAGCTGCAATCGGGCGACACGCTCCTGCTGGTCGGCCCCTGGAAGGCGCTGCGCCGCTCGCAGCTCGGCCGCCGCGATTTCGTGCTGCTGAACCAGCCGCGCGAGCTGGAGGAGCCCTCGCCCGCTGTCACGCGCGCGCCGCAGGCCCTGCTCAGCCTGGCCGTGGTGGTCGGGCTGATGGTCAGCGGCCTGGTGCCGCACGTGCATGCGGCGCTGATCGGGTGCCTGATGATGCTGGGCTTCCGCTGCATCGACCTCGACAGCGCCTACAAGGCCATCCACTGGCAGAGCATCGTGCTGATCGTCGGCATGCTGCCCTTCTCCCTGGCGCTGCAGCGCACAGGCGGCATCGCCCTGGCGGCGGAGGGGCTGATCGGGCTGGTCGGACAGGCCGGCCCCCAGGCGCTGCTGGCCAGCCTCTTCGCGGCGACCGCCCTCATCGGCCTCTTCATTTCGAACACCGCGACGGCGGTGCTGATGGCGCCGGTCGCGATCGCCACGGCGCGGGAACTGGAGCTCTCGCCCTACCCCTTCGCCATGATCGTGGCGCTGGCCGCCTCCGCCGCCTTCATGACGCCGGTCTCCTCGCCGGTGAACACCTTGGTGATGGGCCCCGGCCGCTACCGCTTCGGCGACTTCGTGCGGGTGGGCGTGCCCTTCACCCTGATCGTCATGGCGGTCAGCGTGGCGCTGGTGCCCTGGCTGCTGCCGCTGCGCTGAGCGGAGCGCCGATCCGGGCCAGGACGAAGCGCAGCCGCTCCGCGACCGGCGCAAGGGGCAGCGGCACCAGCTCGTAACCATAGTCCGGATAGGTCTCGGCCATCATCCCGCAGGTGCGCGCGGCCTCGGCCGCGTCCTGCCGCCGCTCGGCGTCGCCGTGGAAGATCGCCGGCCAGTGCGGCGCCAGGAAGACCTGGCGATGGTAGCGGAAGCGGCGGGCGGCGCGGTCGAGATGCGCCGGGACCGGCAGGCCGCAAAGGCGCAGATAGCCGATGACATCGGGCAGGCCGCGATCGAACACCACCGGCCCCGCCCGCTCCGCCGCCTCCCGGTGCGAACGCATGTCCCAGAGCGCCATCGCCTCGGCGAAGGCGGCGCGGTCGCGCCAGGGCAGAGCCGGGCCATCGATCTCCCGCTGGTCCCGGATGATGGCCCGGCCAGCCTCGGGCCGTGTCGCCACGCCCGCGGCCGCCAGGGCGGCGATCAGGGTGCTCTTCCCCGCCCCGGGCCCGCCGGTGACGATGTGAAAGCGCTCAGTCTCCATGGTCATGATTGGCATTCCCCCGAAGCCCTGGTGGAGATGCGGCACACGGCGTGCCCCCGCGACTAGCCGCGCGGCAGGGCGGCCTCGTATTCGGCGCGGAAGGTCGCGAGCGAGCTGGCCAGCACCGTCGCCGCCCCGTCCACCAGCCCGCAGCGGCCGCTGCCCGGCAGCAGACGCGCCAGGTTCTCCAGCGCCGCCAGGTCGCCGGCGCGGCCGGCTCCGGTGTCCAGCCGCTCCAGGATGCGCGAGACCTGATGCGTGCCGATCTTGCAGGGCGGGCACTGGCCGCAGGAATTGTTGGCGAAGAAGGCGACATACTCCGCCGTCTTGCGAAGGATGCTGGTGCCCTCGCCGACCACGATCATCGCCCCGGTGCCCAGGCGCGAGCCGCGCGCCCGCAGGCTCTCGAAATCCAGCGCCACGTCGAGATCGCCGGCCGTCAGCAGGGTGTTGGAGGGGCCGCCGGTGAAGACCGCCTTGAAGCCGCGCCCCGCCAGCATGCCGCCGCCCTGGGTGAAGACCAGCTCGCGCAGGCTGGTGCCCATCGGCAGCTCGTGCAGGCCGGGACGCAGCACGTCGCCCGAGAGGGAGTAGAGCTTGGTGCCCGCCGCCCCGCCCAGGCCGAGGGCCTGGTACCACGCGGCGCCGTGCCGCAGGATATGCGGCACATGGGCCAGGGTCTCGACATTGTTCACCAGTGTCGGCGCCCCGTGCACGCCCTGCTGGAAGGGAAAGGGCGGCTTCAGCCGGGGAAAGGGAAAGCCCCCCTCGACGCTGGAGATCGCGCCGGTCTCCTCGCCGCCGATGTAATGGCCGGAGCTCTCCCGCACTTGCAGCGTCAGCGCCTGCCCGATCGCCGCCGAGACGGAAGCGGCCAGCGGATGCGCCATCCAGGCGGCGACGGCTGCGCGGCAGGTGAGCACCGCCTCCCTCTCGCGCGGGTTGATGTAGAGCACCACCTGGGTCGCCTTCACCGCCAGGGCGGCGATCAGCGCCCCCTCGATCACCTGATGCGGCGTCGCGGCCAGCAGGAAGCGATCCTTGAAGGTGCCGGGTTCGTCCTCGTTGCCGTTGCAGATGATCCACCGCTCCGGCCCGGGCTGCGCCGCGACGCCGGCCCATTTGCGGTGCGTCGGGAAGCCTGCGCCGCCCAGGCCGCGCAGGCCGGACTGCTCCAGCACGGGGAGGATGGCGCCCGGGTCGGCCAGGGCCCGGGCCAGGCCCTGGCCGCCGCCCCCGGCCAGCCAGGCCCCGAGGTCGGCGCCGACACAGGCGGCCGGATCGGTGAGCACCTTCATGCGGCGCGCCCCAGCAGGCCCTCGGCGGTGACGTTGCCATAGGGCGGAAAGAGCAGCGGCGCCTTGCGGCCGAGATCCAGCCCGGCGGCCAGCAGGCCGC